>NZ_JBCOMJ010000029.1:0-69390 GCF_040924225.1 Ruminococcus sp. RTP21484sp1_RTP21277st1_D2_RTP21277_210401
ATCAATTTAACAAGCCCCAGCAAAAAGCCGGGGCTAATACTTCAATTATTTTAGGACATTTTCAAAAACGCTTGACACTTAAAATTCACATATTTTACTGAATCAAACTATCATCATCAAAATAATTAATTTTCATAGAAGCCTTTACATCCCTCAGAGTCTCAGCTGCCTTTGCCTCAGCCACCTTACTGCCCTCTCTTAAAATATCATAGACATCCGGAATACGCTGCTCCCACATTTTACGGCGCTCTCGAATCGGGCCAAGCTCAGCCTGAAGAACGTTGTTCAGGAACTTCTTAACCTTAACATCTCCAAGTCCGCCTCTCTTATAATGGTCTTTCAGCTCGTCCAGGTTCTGATAATCCGGAAGAAATTCCGGGAAGTATTCTGGTTTGCAGAAAGCATCCAGATAAATAAATACCGGATTGCCATCAACATTTCCCGGATCCTGAACACGAAGATGATTCGGATCCGTGAACATGGACATAACCTTCTTCTTAACCTCATCTGCCTCATCGGAAAGATAAATGCAGTTTCCAAGAGATTTACTCATTTTTGCCTTACCGTCAATACCTGGCAGACGCAGGCACGCCTTGTTGGAAGGAAGTACGATCTCCGGCTCTGTAAGTGTCTCACCATATACTGTGTTAAACTTGTGTACGATCTCTTTGCACTGCTCCAGCATAGGAAGCTGATCCTCTCCAACCGGAACTGCTGTTGCACGGAAGGCTGTAATATCAGCAGCCTGGCTGATCGGATAGCAGAAGAATCCAACCGGAATGCTGGCTTCGAAATTACGCATCTGGATCTCAGATTTCACAGTAGGGTTACGCTGAACACGGGCTACTGTAACCAGATTCATATAATAGAAAGTAAGCTCTGTAAGCTCCGGAACCATAGACTGGATGAAAATTGTGGATTTCTCCGGATCAATCCCACAAGCCAGATAATCAAGTGCTACCTGGATAATATTCTGACGAACCTTCTCCGGGTGCTCTGCGTTATCAGTAAGCGCCTGGGCATCCGCGATCATAATATAAATCTCGTCATAATTTCCGGAATTCTGAAGCTTTACACGCTCAGATAAAGAGCCTACATAATGTCCCACATGAAGACGGCCTGTAGGGCGGTCTCCTGTTAAAATTACTTTTTTCATAGTTTGCTACTCCTTATATTCACCGCCATGCCGATCCTTTTTTTAACCAACACAGTTGTACTTATTTATAATCATTTCAGCAAACACTCCCCATTTTTTACATGAATATGCAAAACGCCCAAAGCACATAGACTAACTTTAGTTACTGTTCACTGGTAACATTCCGCGAGGTGTTTTTTGTGAACGGAGTGAACAGTAACTAACTTTATTCATACCAAACTTTATTCATACCATTTGTAATGTTGCTTCAGTTATTAACTGCAAGGCGGGGAAATGCTTCTATTTTTCAATTACAGACTTGCGCGAATTACTTTCGGTCTGCATCCGGCAGTCTCCAGCGCTTTCACGATCTGATTCTTATGGTCTGTACCAAACGCCTCCAGAGTGATCTTCAGTTCTACAGCTGCATTACGGTTTGTGCTTACAAACTGGTTATGATCCAGCTTGATAACATTTCCCTGATTCTCTGCAATAATAGAAGCCACACGTACCAGTTCACCAGGCTTATCCGGGATAAGAACAGATACGGTAAAGATTCTGTCACGCTGGATCAAGCCATGCTGTACTACAGAAGACATGGTAATCACATCCATATTTCCACCACTTAAAATGGACACAACCTTTTTATTCTTGAAATCAAGATGACGAAGCGCAGCCACTGTCAGAAGTCCTGAATTCTCAACGATCATCTTGTGATTCTCTACCATATCCAGGAATGCAACGATCAGCTCATCATCCTCAACCGTGATGATTTCATCCAGATTCTCCTGGATATATGGGAAAATATGAGAGCCCGGAGTCTGAACTGCAGTACCATCTGCAATGGTGTTTACATGGGGCAGTGTAACAACCTCCCCTTTCTCAAGAGAAGCCTTCATACAGGCTGCACCTGCTGGCTCTACACCGATTACTTTAATATGAGGATTAAGAAGCTTGGCAAGTGTGGATACACCTGTTGCAAGTCCGCCTCCACCGATTGGCACCAGAATATAATCTACAAGAGGAAGCTCCTGAATGATCTCCATAGCAATGGTTCCCTGGCCGGTAGCAACTGCAGGATCATCAAAAGGATGAATAAAGGTATAGCCCTTTTCTTCAGCAAGCTCCAGAGCATATGCACAGGCCTCATCATAAACATCACCATGAAGAATAACCTCTGCGCCATACCCTTTTGTACGCTCTACTTTAATAAGCGGTGTAGTGGTCGGCATTACGATCACGGCCTTCACACCGTATTTGTGTGCCGCATATGCCACACCCTGTGCATGATTTCCAGCGGAAGCTGTGATCAGGCCTTTGCCCCTCTCCTCGTCGGAAAGAGTACTGATCTTATAATAAGCTCCACGCACCTTATATGCACCTGTTCTCTGCATGTTCTCTGGTTTGAAGAAGACCTTGTTTCCAGTGAGTTCAGAGAAATAACTGCTCTTCACCAGCTTGGTCTCCTGGGTTACCTGCTTAACTATTTCTGCCGCTTCTTCAAAACTCTCTAATGTAAGCATTTTTATTTTTCCTCCTGTAGTCTGTGGGGTTAGTTTTCATCCGGATGAATGTCAAACAACGCATCCACAAAAGAATTTGCATCGAATTTCTGTAAATCGTCAATGCTCTCACCAACGCCGATATATTTCACCGGAATATCAAGCTCAGACTGGATTGCCACCGCAATACCACCCTTGGCTGTACCATCAAGCTTGGTAAGAATGATACCGGTTACATTTGCCACCTCTGCAAACTGTCTTGCCTGCACAAGTGCGTTCTGTCCTGTCGTTCCATCCAGAACCACCAGAGTTTCCAGATACGCTTCCGGATATTCCTTCTCCAGAATGCGGTAAATCTTGCGAAGCTCTTCCATAAGATTCTTCTTATTATGAAGTCTTCCTGCGGTATCACAGATCAGAACGTCTGCATTGCGGGCCTTGGCTGCTGCCACTGCATCATAGACAACTGATGCCGGGTCTGCTCCATCCTGACCGCCAATGATCTCCACTCCTGCCCGGTTCGCCCACTGGGTCAGCTGTTCCCCTGCCGCTGCACGGAAAGTATCCGCAGCACCAAGAATAACCTTTTTGCCCTGGTCCTTCAGCTTGCCGGCAAGTTTTCCAACGGAAGTTGTTTTTCCAACACCATTGACACCGATCACAAGAATAACGGATTTACGGTTTTCAAACTCGTACTCTGTGCTGTCCACCGTCATCTGCTCCTTGATGGTATCAATAAGAAGCTGCTTGCACTCCTTGGGATCCCTGATATTCCGGATCTCCACCTGGTCTTTTAATTTGTCCAGAATGGCTGTGGTAGCATTGATTCCAATGTCACCCATGATTAGGATTTCTTCCAGTTCCTCATAAAAATCATCATCTATTGTTGAATAGCCGGTGAAAAGAGAATCGAATCCTGCCACAATGTTGTCTCTTGTTTTTGTCAGGCCACTGACAAGTCTTTTAAAAAAGCCCTTCTTTTCCTCTGCCATTTCCTCTCCTCCTTTTACTGCGTAAGCTGGTTTTCCACAAGATCAACGGAAACCAGCGTGGAGACGCCTTTCTCCTGCATGGTAATACCATAAAGTCTGTCTGCGGCATTCATAGTACCACGCCTGTGTGTTATTATAATAAATTGCGTGTTCTTCGTCAACTTCTGAAGATAGCCTGCGAAACGACCTACATTCGAATCGTCAAGTGCCGCCTCGATCTCATCAAGAAGACAGAATGGCGACGGCTTCAGATTCTGGATTGCAAACAAAAGTGCGATTGCAGTAAGTGCCTTCTCACCACCGGAAAGCTGCATCATATTCTGAAGCTTTTTGCCTGGCGGCTGGGAAATAATACGAATTCCTGCTTCCAGAATGTCCACGTCTTCCTCAAGCTCCAGAGTGCCCTTACCGCCTCCAAACAATTCCTTGAAAGCCTTGTCAAACTCTCTCTGGATATCCTGGAATTTCTCCGTAAACTGTTTACGCATTCCCTCATCCAGTTCCTGGATAATGTTCTCCAGCTGTGCTTCTGCGGTTTTCAGATCCTCATACTGTCCGGAAAGGAAAGCATGACGCTCTGAAATCTCCTTATATTCCTCAATTGCATTTACATTAACGTTACCAAGCTTACGGATTTCATCCTTCACCTGGGCAATTTCTTTCTTCATGGCTTTCAGATCGTTCAGCTCTTCTTTTTTGTACTGAAGGGCATTGTTCGGGGTGATCTCATACTCATTCCACATATAGGAAATCTGAGATTCCCTGTGCTCTTCCAGCTTCTCGATCTGGCTTTTCAGACGGTAACACTCTTTGTCCAGAAGTGAAATCCTGCCGGACAGCTGATCCCGCTTCTCAAAAAATGCCTTGTGGCTGGCATTTTTTTCATCCTTCACACTCTGCCAGCTCTCCATCTGAGCCTTCGCCTTGGTTTCATCCTCTTCCAAAGTCCGGATCACTGCCTCCAGGTTCTCTACAGACTGGCGCTTTCTCTCATTCTCTTCGCCGCCAAGCTCCAGCGTTTCATAAATATCTGCTTCCTCCTGGCGAAGAGCTTCCATCTCATGGGTCAGACGGCCCAGAGTCTCTGCTGCGAAGCTTTCTTTCTGCTGGGCTGTACTTGCTTCCAGGCGAAGAGCCTCCAGTTTCCTGGAAACCTCCTGCTCCTCAGCCCTCCAGTTCTCTAATTCTTCCTGTTTATTCTGGATAAAAGTCTCCAGTTCTTTCTCATCCTGCTCAGAAGCCTTCAATTCTTCGGCAATCTTGCTGTGATCAGCCTCTGCCTCCTCGATCTGACGGCGGATTTCCATCTGCTCTCTCTGAATCTCTCCGTAGCCAGCCTGGATTTCCTTTGTCTTGGCCTCTACCTGGTTAATGTTCATCTTCGCCGTGTTCTGGGCAACATACTGCTGACGCAGTTTTTCCTGCAGATCTGCAATGGTGTCACGCATAACATTACGCTTGCTTCGATTATCATTAATAGCAGTCTGCATGTCATCCATATCTTTTCGAAGAGCCTTCACACTGGATTCCAGTTCATCGATCTCACGGCGGCGGCCAAGAAGGTTGCTGTTATTCTTAAAAGAACCACCTGACATAGAACCGCCCGGGCTGAAGGATTCCCCCTCCACAGTTACCATACGAAGACTGTGCCGGTACTTTCGCGCAATGGCAATGGCATTGTCAATGTGATCCACCACAAGCACACGACCCAGAAGATAAGTAGCAAGTCCGGCATACTCCGGACCTGTAGTTACCAGTTCACTGGCAAGCCCGATCACTCCCGGCTCCTGCAGCGCATCCCTCTGGGTAAAACCACTTCTGGTATTGATACTGTTAAGTGGAAGGAACGTAGCACGGCCGAAACGGTTTTTCTTCAGAAATTCGATCATATGCTTGGCAGTCTGTTCATTGTCTGTGACAATGTTCTGAATACTTCCGCCAAGAGCCGTCTCAATGGCGATCTCATACTCCTTATTTACCTGGATCAGATCTGCTACAACACCCTTAATTCCCGGTACTCGGTCCTTCTGTTCCATTACACGGCGGATACTGTTTCCGTATCCGTCATAGCGCTCTGTAATATTTTTCAAAGATTCCAGCCTGGAAGCCTCACGGTGATATGCGCTCTGGCCAATTTCCATCTGGCCGTTCTGTTTCTTTAATTCATCTGTAATTTTATGTACTTCATTATCCAGGCGCTGACACTCTGCATTCATGTCCTGGATAAGTGTGGTAATTCCCTGAAACTTCTCCTTTGCCCTCTCCAGCTCACTCTGCTGCTGGGCTTCCTCTGTTTTCAAATGAAGCTGTCTCTGACTGATTCCCGCTTTACGGATATCGATCTGCTCCATCATGGTATCGAAACGCTGGGCTTTTCCTTTGGTAGTGGCACGGGTATTGAGAAGCTCGATAATCTCGTTCTTGCCATTCTCCACTGCCTGGGAGCACTCTTCGATCTGTGCCTGAATATTGGAAATCCGGTCCTCTTCTGCCTCCTGGCGCTTCCTTGCTTCCAGAAGAGCTGCATGGAGCTGGGATTTCTCCGTTTCCTGCCTCTCCAGAGATTCCTGACGTTCCTTCAGATCCGCCTCAATGGTCTGCAGACGGCTCTTGTAATGCTCTTCGCTCTGCACTCCGGACAAAATCTGTTCCCGAAGTACCTTGGTCTCGCCATCCAGCTGCTGCCTGCGGATTGCCTTATTCTGCGTCTCTTCACGCAGCTGATCCATCTGGGAATTCAACTGTTCCAGTTCCTCTTCCAGACGGTCATATTCCACTTTCGTCTGCTCGTAGGCCTTCTGATTCTCCTCCAGCTCCTCAGCAGCCCTGGTATTCTTGGTATCCAGCTCTTTTAATTCACGGCTAGTCTCCTCGTTTTCCAGAAGGAAACTGTTCACATCCAGTTCCCGCAAAGTGTCTCTTTTGGCAAGATAAATTCTGGCTGTCTCGGACTGGCGCTCCAAAGGGCCCAATTGTCTGGTAAGCTCACTTAAAATATCGGTAACACGCACCAGGTTCGCCTGCTCGTCCTGCAGCTTCTTAATGGTAGTTGCCTTTCTTCGCTTAAACTTTACGATTCCGGCAGCTTCGTCAAAAAGCTCACGGCGCTCTTCCGGCTTACCACTTAAGATCTTATCGATCTGTCCCTGCCCGATGATGGAATAGCCCTCTTTACCAATACCGGTATCGTAAAACATCTCATTAATATCCTTCAGACGACAGGCACTTCCATTAATAAGATATTCACTTTCACCGGAGCGGTAAAGTCTTCGGGTAACCGTAACCTCATTAAAATCAACCGGAAGCTTGTGATCGCTGTTATCCAGAGTAATGGCAACAGAAGCAAAGCTAAGGGGCTTTCTGGTCTCCGTGCCGGAAAAAATAACATCCTGCATGTTTCCGCCTCGAAGCTGCTTGGCGCTCTGTTCTCCAAGGACCCAGCGGACCGCATCACCTACGTTGCTTTTTCCACTGCCGTTGGGGCCAACGATTCCCGTAATTCCATTATGAAATTCGAAATTGATTTTCTGTGCAAAGGACTTAAACCCGTGCACTTCAATATTTTTTAAATACATATATTCGAACCCTTGTTATTATTTTCTCATCTTCCGGATTGCCTGGTAAGCAGCTTCCTGTTCGGCAGCTTTCTTGGTATGTCCTACTCCGGTACCCATCACATGACCGCTGACAAGCACATCCACGGTAAAGCTTTTATTGTGATCCGGGCCTTCTTCTTTTATCAGATGGTACTCCACAAGATGGGTTCCCTTCTCCTGTACGATTTCCTGCAGGATGGTCTTGCTATCATAAAAGAGCTGTTTGTTCTCAAGATCGTTCAGAATGAATTTCAGAACAAACTCCTTTGCGCTAGCAAAACCACCGTCCAGATAGATAGCTCCAAGCAGAGCCTCTGTTGCATCAGAAACAATAGAGTCACGGTTTCTTCCACCGGTCATGTCCTCACCTTTTCCAAGGAGCAGATACTGCGGCAGTCCGAAATCTCTTGCACAATAAGCAAGACTGGGCTCGCAAACCAGGCTGGCTCTCTTCTTGGTCAATTCGCCCTCTGGAATCTGGGTGAATTTCTTATAAAGAAAATCACTGCTGATCAGCTCCAGAACTGCATCTCCAAGAAACTCCAGGCGCTCGTTGCAGCCTGCCTTACCAAGCTTCTTCTCGTTGGCATAAGAACTATGTGTCAGTGCAAGGATCAGAAGGTTTCTGTTCCTGAACTCATAACCGATCCGGTTCTCCAATGCTTTTAACTTTTTTTCCATGATAAACTTCCTTCCCTCTGACTAGCTGGCAGACCCCCGGCAGGTCTTTGCCGAAGAGTCTGCTGCAATGCATGGATGATCATGCTTTTTCTGGTGTCTCTTCCACCATATGGGCAGCGATTTTCTCATTGATCTTCTGCTGTCTGAACTGAACACACTGAAAAATAGCGTGGCGGATCTCAACCGCCCTGGCACTGCCGTGTGTCTTCACAACCAGTCCCTTAAGACCCAGAAGAGGAGCTCCGCCGTACTCACTTGCATCAAATGCCTTCATGGTTTCTTTGACGGCCGGTTTCACCAGAAGAGCTCCAACCTTGCTGCGGGTGTCTTTCATAAGGCCGGTTTTAAGCATCTTCATAAAGGTACTTCCAAGTCCTTCATAAAGCTTCAGGATCACGTTCCCGACAAAAGCCTCGCAGACAATCACATCTGCATAACCAGCCGGAATATCCCTTGCTTCAATACTTCCAATAAAATTGATCCCCGGGCATTCCTTCAAAAGAGGGAACGTCTCCTTCACAAGGGCATTTCCCTTCTCCTCCTCTGCACCAATGTTTACAATGGCAACACGAGGGTTCTTGATTCCAACCACGTCTTCCATATAGATGGAACCCATCTTCGCAAACTGTACCAGATGCTCTGGTCTGGCATCTACGTTCGCACCGCAGTCAATAAGAAGTGACACACCATTCTGGGTAGGAATCAAGGGTGCCAGCGGCGGACGCTGTACTCCTTTGCTTCTTCCTACGATCACCTGACCACCTACTAAAATGGCGCCTGAGCTTCCAGAGGAAACAAATGCTTCTGCTTCCTGCTTCTTCACAAGATTCAGTCCTACCACAATGGAAGAATCTTTCTTCTTACGGATTGCCAGAACCGGAGGCTCTGCTGTCTCGATCACCTCTGTGGTATTCACGATCCGGATTCTTTCCTTGGGGTAATTCTGAAATTTACTCAGCTCATTCTCAATTACATCCTGCCTGCCGGTAAGGATCACATCAATGTCTTCCCTCTCTGTAACAGCCTCTACGGCTGCTTTCACTGGTTCTGCCGGAGCGTTGTCTCCGCCCATGGCATCTACTACAACTCTAACTGTCTCTGCCATATTTTTCTCCTCTTCGGATATTCTTCAATACTGTAATCTGGTAATGTGAAAACATCCATTATAAACGGGATACGCAAAACACAGCCCTGTTCAATAGCTCTGCCATACCAGAGCATGTTTGAAAAAGGCTACAAGGTACACTATCCCGAATAATACTATTCTACTTTATCTGCCCCCTCTTAGTCAATAGGGAATCAAAGAAAGGTTTCGGACCCAAAGACTGTGGTTGACGAAACTTCCAATCTCCGCTATACTCTCACTGGGAGCAGATAGGTGCCGGTGTGCCTCCTGGTCTTCAAAACCAGTGTGGGGCGCTAATCCCGTCCCGGATGGGTTCGATTCCCATATGTTCCCGCCAAAAAAGCATACCCAGCTTTCCATTCTTACTCTTCTCATGGAGACTACGTTTTCGAAATAACCATACCACTCACTTGTCTGTGAATCCGATTGCGCAGGTCTAAAAGCCTCGACGCAGCCGATCTGCCTGCTGCAAGTTTCGTTTTAACACTCTTCCTCCATTTTCCATAACTGTAATCCGCTCTCTGTCAAACCTCTCCAGCAGTATGATCGCACATTTACGGGATATTCCCAGACGGTCACGAAATTCTCCAGTCTGGATCATACCCTTTTCTTCATATAACAGATACGCCATATCCAGAGCTTTCTGCCGCATTTCCCAGTGCATATAATGCTTCTCGTCAAACCGTACAAGAACACCGTCCCGCACCATGGCAAAGAACACTTCTGAAAAATCCCGCTCACCGGAAAATACTTTCTTCACTTCATCTGTCAGCGGAGGCATAAAGCCCGATTTCAGATATAATTCCTGCAGCTGCAAAAAGACAGAATTCCCACATATTTCTTCTGTTATTTTTCCTGAAGCATGTGCTTTTTTTCTTTCCTTTCCGGTACATGCACAATGAACAACAGCATCTGCATTCTGTCTTTTTTTCCTTTTTACCCCATTGGGATTCAGCACAACTCCACCGCCGATGGTTTCTACTGGCGAATAAAATCTTATAACAAAATGATCCCCTGCTTTCATTGCCGTCATCTGCTCCATCCGAAGCTGGACTACGGCCTCTTCACCGGGCTTCAGCACTACTCTGTCAAACAGAATTATTTTACACACCAGTTCTGCTGCCCCATGATAAAGATGAACACGGGTACCGCTTTTTAAAGTACGCTGTCCTGACTTCAACAGCTGCAGCCGTACATCTGCTATCATGGTACCTTCCATACTTCCTGCTGCTGCCAGAATTTCTCCCCGGGAGATCTGCTCTTTTCCAATCCCCGGAAGGTTCACTGCCACCCGCTGTCCCGGAACAGCTTCGGATACTTCCTGACCATGCACCTGAATCCCTCGAATTTTTACCCTTTCAGTTCTGGGATAAAGCATGGCGTCATAATTCAAGCCTAAACTGCCATCAAGCAGCGTCCCGGTCACTACAGTTCCAAAACCCTTTAGAGAAAACACACGATCTATGGGCAGGCGAAACGCAGATGCTTTTGTCCCCATTCTGCCTGTGCAGCTGTCACCTTCTTTTTGGGAAGGCTTCTGATTTCCCGTGTTTTTTCCGGCTGTGCACAGTTTCCACAACACCCTGCGCAGTTCCTCAATCCCACGCCCATCCACAGCACTGGTCACTACCACATCCGCATTTTCCAGAAACGTTCCCTCTGCAAATTCCCTGATTTCCTGGTCAAGTCCCTTTTTCCATTCCAGGTCACCTTTGGTGAGCACAAGCACACCCTTTTGAATACCAAGCAGGGAAAGTATTGCCAGATGTTCCCTGGTCTGAGGCATAACTCCCTCATCTACTGCGATCACTACCATGGCAATATCAATTCCGCCAGCTCCAGCCAGCATATTCTTTATAAACCTTTCATGGCCTGGCACGTCAATAATCCCAGCTTCCCTGCCATCCGGAAATTTCAGAAACGCAAAACCATTTTCAATTGTAATCCCCCGCCTTTTTTCCTCTGCCAGGCGATCCGTATCCGTGCCTGTCAGCGCCTTGACCAGCCAGGTTTTACCATGATCAATATGTCCGGCAGTACCTATGATCCTGTGCCTTTTTTCTTCCATATCTTTTTCACGCCCCATTTTGTTCGAACACTCCCACTATTTCATTTCCAAATAAACAGCGCGAAGAAGCCACTTCTCCGCGCCATGTTTATGTTTATAACAATATTGTCTTTTTTCTGTTGTTTAGAAATATAATTCAGCTATTTAATAACATTATTCTACAGTAACAGATTTCGCCAGGTTTCTCGGCTTGTCCACATCCAGGCCCTTCGCTACGCTGACATAATATCCCATCAACTGCAGCGGAACAATTGCAAGGCTGGTTGTGAAATACTTCTCCGTCTTGGGAACATATACGGAGAAATCAGCGGTATCCTCAATACTGTAATTGCCATAGCTGGTCAGTCCCATCAGATAAGCACCACGGCTCTTTACCTCAACCATATTGCTCAGTGTCTTCTCAAAAAGATCCTTCTGGGTCATCACACCGATCACCAGAGTACCATCCTCTACAAGGCTGATTGTTCCGTGCTTCAGCTCCCCTGCTGCGTAAGCCTCAGAATGAATGTAACTGATCTCCTTCATCTTCAGGCTTCCTTCCATGCTGATAGCATAGTCAATTCCGCGTCCGATGAAGAAAATATCATGGGCATTTGCATACTTGCTTGCAAACCACTGGATACGCTCTTTATCATCCAGAACACGGCTGATCTTGTCCGGCAGGGTCTCCATCTCAGCAAGCAGACGGGTCACTTTTCCCTCCTCAAGCTTTCCCTGGACAAAAGCACTCTGGATAGCCAGCAGATACATGGCGATCAGCTGGGTGCTGTAAGCCTTGGTGGTGGCAACAGAAATCTCAGGTCCTGCATAAGTATATAACGTATAATCGCTCTCTCTTGCAATGCTGGAGCCTACAACATTGACTACACTAAGTACCGGAACATTTCTATCCTTGGCAAGACGAAGGGCAGCCAGGCTGTCTGCAGTCTCTCCAGACTGGGAAATAATAACCACCATGGAATCCTCCACAAGGATCGGATCACGGTAACGGAACTCAGAAGCCACATCCACCTCAACCGGGATCTTCGCCATGGATTCGATCACATATTTGCCAACCATACCAACATGGTAAGCAGAACCGCAGGCGATGATATAGATTCTCTTAAGAGAAGCCAGCTTCTCATCTGTAAGCCCTGTCTCAGAAAAATCAATGTGTCCCTCTTTTACATAAGCGCCAATGGTGTCCTGAACAGCCTTCGGCTGCTCATGGATCTCTTTCAGCATAAAGTGCTCATAGCCGCCCTTCTCAGCAGCAGCTGCATCCCACTGGATCTCCACAACGTCTTTCTCAATCTCTTCACGGTCGATATTGTAGAAATGGATCTCATCACGGGAAAGCTCCGCAATTTCAAGATTGCCGATATAATAAACTCTTCTGGTCTGATCCAGGATCGCAGGAACATCAGAAGCGATAAGGCTTCCGTTCTCGCTCTTTCCAATGATCAGCGGACTGTCCTTGCGGGCTGCAAACAGTTTGCCCGGATAGTCCTTGAAAATAACACCAAATGCATAAGAACCGCGGATACGGAGCATTGCTCTGGAGATTGCTTCCAACGGGGTTCCGGTTTTCTTATAGTAGTAATCTACCAGCTTCACAGCCACTTCTGTATCTGTCTGTGAATAGAACGTATAACCGGAACGAAGAAGCTTCGCCTTCAGCTCCTGATAATTCTCGATAATTCCATTATGAACAAGTACTACGGACTTATCATCTGTACAATGAGGATGGGCATTTGTCTCAGAAGGCTCTCCATGAGTCGCCCAGCGGGTATGACCGATACCGCAGGTACCCGGTACGGCTGAACCGCCGTCTGTCTTCTCGATCAAAGTTTTCAAACGCCCTTTCGCCTTTACGATTGCGATCTTATCAGTTGCCTCGTTTCGAACTGCGATACCTGCTGAATCATAGCCTCTGTATTCCAGCTTGGAAAGGCCTGTCAGCAAAATCGGTGCCGCCTGTTCATCTCCTACATAACCAACAATTCCACACATAAAATTTCCTCCTCAGTCTCAGTCTTAATCATTCTCCTCGTTTTTCTCCTGGCCAGCTGTCTTCTGCCATGCCTCAACCCCTTCTGTATTTTCCTTCTGGAAAAGGATTTTGAAGGTAAGCATCAAAAGCTTCAGATCCAGCTTCAGAGAATAGGTCTCAATATAGGTGAGATCCAGTTTCAGCTTATCATAAGGTGTCGTGTTGTATTTACCATAAACCTGGGCATAACCGGTAAGTCCGGCCTTCACTTTCAGGCGGTAATCAAATTCAGGGATCCTCTCGCTATACAGTGCAGCAATTTCCGGCCGCTCCGGTCTTGGGCCTACCAGAGACATATCACCTTTCAGGATATTAAAAATCTGTGGCAGCTCATCGAAATGGATCCGGCGGATAAGCTTCCCGACCGGTGTGATCCTGTCATCCTCTTTCTTCGCCAGCTGGGCACCCTTCACTTCAGAGTCCATTTTCATGCTTCTGAATTTCAGGATCATAAAGATCTGCTTATCCTTCGTAAGACGCGGCTGCTTATAAAAAACAGGACCGCCATCATAAAGCTTAATAGCAAGTGCGATCAGAATCATAAACGGAGATGCGATCACCAGCCCTGCCAGGGAAAATATAATATCCACAATTCTTTTGAAAAACAGCTGCTCTGCTGTCAGACGCAGGTTTCTGGAAAGAAGAAGCGTGGTATCAAATAAATGAATATCGTCTGCATTCCGGAGCATAATATCAGAAAGCTTCGGAATAGAATAACAGCGGATATCCTTCTCAAAGCAGTATTTCAGGAGAAGATTTCGTTCGTGGGACGGGATATCCCCGATCACAACTGCTTTATATCCGTTGATCTTCTCCTTGATCACGTCAAGGCCAAGGGAAAGGGATGCCATCTCTTTAATGGCATATTTATCCTCTCTGGTCTCAAACTTATTCCTTAAATCTCCCGGATTACGTCCGCCATAAATCATCAGCATCTGTCTGGGCGGATACAGTCTGGTGTACACATAACGCATACCAACCACCCATATGACAACGATCACCAGGTCAATCCCCATCATAGCCAGCATAGGTGTCAGATGCTCTCCCAGACGCCAGCGGCCGATCAGGCACAACTGTAAATAGGTAATAAAATTCACGCAGCACACAGACAGGATCTGGGAATAGATTACTTCAAATACCCGCAGATAACCCACCTTAAAACCACCGTAAATTTTATAAAAGAAGTATATCATCAGCACATACAGGCCAATGACTACCTGATTGCCTCTGTCAAAGCGTCTGCCGATGACCTCCTTGTGGGCATAAAATTTATACCAGATATAGGCGAAAAGCAATGTTTCAATAGCTATGATCACCGCAGACGCCAAAAACATGATCAGTCTCTTATATCGTTCGCGATTTTCCATTTTTTCCTCCAGTAAATTTCCTCTGAAATCTATACGTTGTATAAGTATAGCACAAAAAATCCCAGAGGAAAACGATTTTTTTCGTCACCTTATTTTGCCCAAAAATGACAGAGCAGGTTGATATCCAGACCAAACCGTGATAAAATCAGTACATATTGTGGTAAAGCAATATAGTATTTATACAATATGATATTTTATAATGTGAAGTAAATAACAGATTCTGAGTTTTGTCAATATGTAATTTTCAGAGTGATGGTTTACAGGTACTGTTCACTGGTAATGTTCTGCAAGATATTTTGGGGAGCATTACCAGTGAACAGCTGCGAAGTATACCTCGGTCTGCAGAAAGGAATCAATGCGTCATAATCAAATTTCCAGACAGAATAAAAATAAAAAAATAAAATATCTCGCCATAGGACTTGCCGCCGGCGTTCTTGGCATAGGCTCAGCTGCAGGTGTTCTCACTTCTGCCAACAGCCATGCTGTGACCCGGAGCGCATCCTCTTCCACACAGGATACTGACCAGATTACTTATAAAGGTGTTACCTATGTTCCGAAAGGGAATCTTGAGACTTACCTTTTCGCCGGAATTGATTCTCCGGATAAGGTAACCGAGATCAAGGAATACGACGGCACCGGTCAGTGTGATGTGCTGCTTGTGCTTGTCCGCGACAGAAGCACAGACACCTGCAAGTTTCTCACCATCGACCGGAACACCATGACTCCGGTGAAGAGCCTTGCAGATGACGGCTCTTACATAGATACCACAGAATGCCAGATTTCCCTGGCACACGCCATGAGCCTGGATCATGAGACCCGTGCAGAGAATACTGTGGATGCAGTTTCCACGCTCCTTGGCGGTCACAAGATTGACGGCTTTGCAATGGTAAACATGAGCGCCATTGAAGTGGTAAATGATATGGTTGGCGGTGTCACCGTCACCATCGAGGATGATTTCCCGGACAGTGACACACTGATCAAGGGACAGACCGTAACTCTGCACGGTAAGGACGCTGAGCGCTTCATCCGTGAGCGCAAGACCGTTGCCGACGGACTGAACGAGAACCGGATGAGCCGTCAGGCCCAGTACGAGGAAGCTTTCAAGCCTGTTTTCCAGGCGAAATGCAGTGAAGATAAGACGTTCCCGCTGGATCTTTATCATGCACTTGAGGACTACATGACTACCAACATCAGTGCCAAGAAGTTTTCCCGTCTTGCCCTTCTTCTTTCCGATGAGAAAGAGGAGGAGAAAGTATCCATAGAAGGAACTGCCGACTTCGACGAGGATGGCTGGCAGACTTTCACTCCTGATCCGAACAGCCTTCAGGAAGCGATCCTTTCGCTTTTTTATAAGGAAAAGAAATAATTTTCCTGTTAGAAAATAAATCGTAGAAGAGAAGATTCTAAACAGCTACAATAAACAAAATTAAGGAGACCCGACATGAACGAAGAACTCACAAACGACGAGGTGGAAATCGACCTTGTGGATCTAGGCAACGTCTTGTTAGACAAATGGCGTTATCTGCTGATCAGTCTTATTGCAGGCGCTGTACTTCTGGGTGCGTATTCCCTTTTCTTTATCGCACCTACCTATGAATCCACAGCCAAGCTTTACGTAGTATCTGCCTCAGACGATTCTGTAGTCAATTTAAGTGACCTGAATCTTGGTACTTCCCTGACTGCAGACTATGAACAGCTGATGCTCAGCTATCCGGTACTAAACCGTGTTATTGACCGTCTGAATCTGGATTCTACATCCGATGAACTGGCTAAAGCTTTTTCACTGAACAACCCAAGCGATACCCGTATTCTGGAGATCACCGCTACTTCTACCGATCCGCAGATGGCTATGGATCTGGCTGAAACTATGGCTGAGGAAGCCATTGATTATCTCCCGGATACCATGAGCACACTTGCTCCGAATCTGGCACAGCCTGCCAAACTTCCTGAGAGTAAAGTGGCTCCAAGCTATACCAAGTTCACCATAATCGGTGCCCTGCTTGGACTTCTCATCTGTGCAGCATTCTTTATTGTAAAATATCTGATGGATGACACCATTCATACTGCAGATGATATGGAAAAATATTTTGGGCTGGTACCTCTTACCACTATCCCTGACAGCGATCAGGTAATCGATCTGGATGAGGAGCAGCACCGCAGACGCGGCAGAAAGAGAGGTCGTACGAAATAATGAACCAGCTTAATGTAAACCTTCCGGAGCTGCCCTATGCAGTTTCCGAAGCGATGAACCGACTTCGTATTAATATTAAATTCTGCGGTAAAAATACCCGCAAGATCCTTTTGACCAGCTGCCAGCCTAATGAAGGTAAGAGTACCATTTCCTCCTACCTGTGGAAAATGCTTGCAGAAGCAGGATTTCCTACTGTTCTGGTAGACGTTGACCTTCGTAAATCCGTTATGAAAACACGTTTTCAGATGGACTACGACGATGACACTACTATGGGACTGAACCACTATCTTTCCGGTATGGCAGAATATGAGGACGTTATATACAGTACCAATATTCCAAACGGCTATATGGTTCCGTGTACACAGCTCCTTGAGAATCCTTCCGCTCTTCTGGAAGATGTTCGTTTCAAAGAGCTTCTGAATACCCTTTCAGAGAATTATCGTTTTGTTATTATAGATTCCCCGCCGCTTGGCAGTGTATCAGATGGAGCGCTTATCGCTTCTCTGTGCGACGGCGCAGTTCTGGTTGTACGTGCTGGTACCACACCGCGTACTCTGATCAAGCAGTCTCTTTATGAGATCCAGCAGTCTGGCTGCAAGCTCCTCGGTACAGTTCTGAACCGTGCCGATGTAAAGGGACGTGCTTATGGCAAGTATGGCTATGGAAAATACGGTTATGGTTATGGATACGGCTATGGTTATGAGCCTAAGGATAAAAAAAACAGCTCTGACTCCGCTGCTGCAGATAAGAATTCTACCGGAAAATAACCGTTTGTACTATTTTTACCGGCTGTGAACTTTATTCACAGTAATCCAACTTCCGGATAAACGGGTCTGCGTGGGGAGACCGTTTATTAAATACATTAAATTAAGAAATAGAGGGTGTTACCAATGAAATCATTCAAAAAAGTAGCTGTGACTATCCTGGCTGCAGTAATGATGCTTCTCATCAGCACTACTGTTTTTGCAGCAGATTCACCTGTAAAAACATCTTTCAATGCTTCTCTTACCAAGAAAACTGTAACTTACACTGGTAAGAAACAGCAGCCAAAGGTTGTAGTTAAGAATGAAGCTGGAAAAACAATCAAAGCTAAATACTACACAGTAAAAGTTAAAACATGTAAGAATGCCGGAACATACAAAGTTACCATCATCGGTAAAGGAAAATATGCCGGATATACACAGACTCTTACTTACAAGATCAAAGCTAAAACTCAGAAGGTAACCTTAAAGTCTGCTGATAAATATACTGTAAAGGCTTCTGCAGTTAAGAAGAGCAGCAAGACTCTTAAGAAAGCTATCAAAGTAACTAAGAAAACTGGTAAAGTTTCTTACACAACAAACAACTCCAAGATCAAAGTTAACAAAAACGGTAAGATCGTAGTTGCTAAGGGAACCAAGAAAGGTACCTATCAGGTAAAAGTTACTGTTAAAGCTAAAAACTACAAGACAGTAAACAAATACATCACCGTTACAGTTAAATAATTCTGGTGTATAATAAAAAACAGCTCTCTGACCACGCAGGGAGCTGTTTTTTTATTGTTACTGATTTTCGCCTCACATATTATTCTCAGCTCAGGCGGCTGACCTTCTGGCGATACTCTTCCAGGTTGTCTTCGTCAATATAGCCGATACTCAACAAATATAAATTAAGCGCTTGTGTAAAATCCACCGCAGTTTCGGCACCGTTTAAAGCAAAATCCAGATCTATAATCTTCTTCTCCTCTTCCTCCGTGCAGTCTACAATCTGAAATTGAACAGAGCATTGCTCTATGTCATAATTCATCGCAAGCAATATTTCCTTATCACCCTTGCAAACAGACAATTCAATTTCACGTTCCACCACCTGTTTCAAATCCAGTCCATAATTTAATATACCGCTATTTTTTACATATTTGATATCATCGGCCTGTAAAATCAGCTGAAGTACGTCCTGTATTGTTTCCATCATTTTCTCTCACATCTTTTCTTTATTTCCACAGCTGTTTGCTGCTTCAAATTTCTATTCTCATAATAGCACGGAAACAGGAGCTTCACAAGTTTTATCTGTCTGTTTTTATCTAAAAATTTCGAGATTTTTTGCTCTGTATTTGTCACATTCCAGATATACTGTGCAGGTACTGCATGCAACTATACATTTCAACTCCATGGATTGGTGTAATTACCCTGTCCTTAAAGCGCTTCGGAATAGAAAAACGAAACTCGCCCACAAGAGCCGGGCAGTGGTAATTTTACCAAATCATACTCCCCGCCAGGGATATTTTCTGCCCACGCATCGCTACAAATAAGCAGCCGCTTCCAAATAAAGTCCAGTATAAATAGAAAAAAAACAAAATTCTCTATATACGCCACTACCGCCCAACGAGTACTGGGCGGTAGCAAAGTAATTAATTGATTTCGTACTCTTCGAAGTTTTTTGATGAAAGGCAAAATCGTCAAGAGCGCACTTTAGGTCGTCGATATGGCTCAATTTCTCCATATCTTTGGAATACTTGTGAGGTATATAGTAATGAATCCGTTACAACAACCATAGCTGGCGACCACCCTATGTCTACAGTATCATCAATAACTATATCGTCAGAAATATCCTTATATTCCGCCAGTATAAGATCAATTGCATTTTGTTCATCGTTTTCTTTCTTTACCTGAACATTCATGTATTTCAAGAGTGTTATTATTAGTTTCAAATCATCTTTCTTTATAACCGGAGCTCCTATTTTACATTGCAACAGATCTTTTTCAAACATATTCATGTTACCAGAAACATGCTTTTCATTTCCGTTACCATACTTTCGGGGACAATTAAATTGAAAAGTTCTTTTATTCCTTCTCCGAGATAAGTTTATAAGCGGTCTCTTACTACTTAAAAACTCTGGAATTGTATATAGAAAATCCACATTGCCAATTGCATTCTCTAAAAAAAATATTCCGTACGCACTTATACTTTTATAAGCAAAATTAAAATTAAGTATATTAGAAGGAACAGGATATTTTTTAGAAATAGCCTGTACGAGAGGTCTATCTTTTAATAATTCCCATTGAAATACATTTAATACAATACTCGGATGATGTCGAAAAATATTCTTTTCATATTTAGCCTGCAATGTGCAAATTCTTAATTCTTTTTTACTTCTATCATATGTAAAAATTTGTAAATCCCCTAATTCAACTCTTTTAGACTGTCCATGTAAAATATTTGAATTATAACTCACATAATATTGAGCATGAATCTGTTTCACAAATGTGCACTTTATCGCCGTCTGATTGAGATACCTTGCCATTAATCTGAAAAGATATATTTCATTCACTTTTTGACCTTTGGGTCTATTTTTCAGCATAGCATTAAATGTATTTTTCATCATAGTTTCTCCTCGCTATGTTTACTTGAAATCCTCTAACTCCGATAATGATAAAATACTGTAAATCCAGGAATTTTAATATTTCTGAAATTTCTCAATCACACACTCATGCAGTTTCGTCTTCTTATCGTAATTAATACCTGCCAGCAGCAAATCCCCATGATAATCTTTTAGCACCTCACTATACTGCTGTCTCTTAATCTGGGCAATTGCTCCGGAAGCATTTTTATTCCATTTAAGTTCAATTATGGCTGCAGGTTTGTCCAGATGAAGCTTTCTGGGAAGAAAGCAAATATCTGCAAACCCTTTCCCGCTTGGCAGTTCTCGAATAACTGTATAGTACTCTCTTGCAAAATAAAATGCCAGATTGATCGTACAGCTCAAAGAATTCTCATCATTATACTGTAAGATAGATACTTCCTGATGCACTTTATCGATTCCCTTTGCCACTGTATCACTGTCCATTCTCCACAAAGCTTCCAGCAGCTTTCTAGAATTTTCTACAGAGTCAATAACCTCAGGCCACTCCATAGTGCTGATTGCATTTATATATTCCTGAGATACTTCTTTATTGGGAATATAGACAGTTTTATCCGGCCAATGATAGCTCAAATAGCCAAGGTGGACCAGAAGGGTCAATACATCATCTTTTCCCTGAAAAGTCGCCATATCATTCGAAAAAGTTCCCGTGTTAATCTGTACCTTATCGCCTCCAAGCATTTTTATGACAGAATCTTTTAGGCCATCATAATTCAATCTAATATAAGTTTTAAGTGCTTCATAGGTTTCTGTCTGATTCCAGTAATTATCAAACACCCCACTGAGCATTGCATCCACTACAGATTTCGGGCTATACATGGAATAAATCTTTTTCTGATTCTCTTCTACTGTTATCAGTTCGTAGCCATCATACCAGGCCTTTGTTTCCTCAAAGCTTCTCTTGTACCGGGCACACAACATTTTTACTTCATCTTCTGTAAAACCAAAGAATTCAGCCATCTCACGGGGATTTGTCATAGAATACTCTGTGAACATATTCAAAGCGGAATGAGAACCATATTTTTTTATGGGCAAAATTCCTGTCATATATGCCAGCGCAACATAATCCTGATCCTTCAGCCACACTCTCAAAAAATCAAGATACTTCTTCTGTGCCTCTCTATCCTTCTTGTATTCCCGGAAAAGACAATCCCACTCATCGATCAAAATCACAAAAGGGCATTTTGTTTTTGCAAAAATATCCTTCATCACCTGTATCAAATCTTCAGAATCCCGAAAGTGCAGATTTCCATAAGCATCTAACAAATCAAACAGTAAATACCGCTTCAATCGTCCCAGCATCTCATCTACACTGTTGGTAACGCTCAGGAATTCCTGCATATTGATTTTGATAACATCATATTGGTTTAAATGGTCTCTATATGTGATTGCTCTGCTGATCCGCAAACCGCCAAACAAATCATCGCTATTTTCTTCTTTCTCATAATATGAAGCAAGCATATTAGCCGCCATAGACTTTCCAAATCGTCTCGGGCGGCTGACACATACATATCTCTGCTCTGTACAGATCAATTCATTTGTTCTGGCTATCAATTCACTCTTATCCACATAAATCTTGGACCTCAGACTATTGCGAAAAGAAGCACTTCCAGGATTCAGATAACTTCCCATATTACACACACTCCTGATAAAAAGTTCCACAGTATCAATTGCTTTTGCTTGAAATAATGATACCATGGAACTGCAAAAAAATCTATAAAATATGTGCTTTTAAACCATTAGCGTATACGTCTCGTTTTTATATCTTTTTAATCAATTCCATACTCTTCCAAAAGTTTCTGGCGAAAAGCAGAATCGTCAAGGGCACGCTTTAGGTCGTCGATGCGGTTATCGCACAACAGGAATTTGGTAAGTTTCTGTTCACGCTCCAAAGCCTCTTTTCCTTCCGCCAGCCCAGCAGCACGTCCCTCTGCCAATCCAGCGATTCGCCCCTTTTCCTCAATCCCTTGAATCGCTTTACAAACATTCACCTTTTCTTCCTCAACTTCTTTTTCAATCTTCATTCCAGTCATCTCCTCCATTACACGAACAGCCTTCCTGTCCATAGTTTCAAATGCAGTATTCTCCTCCACAAGCTGGCTCAGCTTCTCCGTATCTTTTGAATACTTAATAAACTGCATTACCTCACGAAAATTAGAAGTAAAAAGCTCCAACTCCTCTTCACTCATCTCCCCTGGTGCAATCAGATTAATCCGATAGTCAGGAACCAATGACAATATGCTTTCGTCCTGTACAATTAACATCTCATGCAGCGACCTGGGTGCATCCCAACTATCAGCCCCGAAATACACTACTACTGTTATAATTGGAAGCAGCCTGTCTTCTCTGTAAAAGCCTGAAAGAAACTCTGCGGAATCTGGTTTCTTCTCTTTAGGATCTTTCTCCTTCCGCGCTTTTTTATGAGAAGCCTCTACTTTCTGCACCTGCGCTGCATATTCCAGCGAATCGTAAACCATATTTTTCACTGGCATTGCATAATGAACATTGGACTGGTTCTCCACTCCCAGAAGCAGATACACCGCATTTTCATCTTCCATAGCACACAGGATTTTAAACACATCTCTGTATTTCTGATATGGCACCTCCGCCCCGTCAGCTCCATATGGAATAATTACATTCGCCGTATCCAGTTCCTTCAAATTCTTAGGGTCAATGACCTTTTCTCCTTTGTAAATCATATGGTTGAACACGTCCGCAAAAACTTCTGTGTCCTCCATGTACTCTTTTGTGATGATATCCTTTCTTCCCATGGATTTCACCACCTTCTATGATTTGTTTTTCAGAAGAGCTTATGTAGGTTTGAAACTCTTATGATGTATATAGGATAGCATACTGTTTCCTTTTCTGGAAGGAAAATATATTGGAAAAGTATGAAATTTATTTAATAAGTTTTTTAGAAAACTTTTAGGAATTTCACTCTGCATTTATGGGGACAGACCCCTTTTGTTCTGATCACGGTTTCCTTTTTGCGTATCTGGGGGAACTGCAAGCAGGGCTTTCATATCTTTATCCTGAATGATCTGTTTTTCTTTTTTTGCTTCCTTTATAAAGGGTACATGAGATGCAGATAACGCTATCGACTGAAGAAAAATATCCATATTAGCCGCATACCACAAATAAGCCCGCAGTGTTGCAAGAGAAATGGTCTCCTCATCCATTTTCTTCCCGTTTCCGTTGATCAGCTTGATCGCATACTCACAATGTAATAATCTCTTCTAACGGCGTCTTCTGGAATGCCAATATATCCAGCTGTTATACTACAAAGATCTCGAAAATCCTCTTCATTCTCATGCAGTCTCATATATTTCCTCCATGGTTGGAATTGCATAAACAGACATTGATGATAAAAATTGTTTTAATGAGTTATTAACATTTAGATACTCCAAAAAGGATTCCAAAAAAGCAATTGTTGCCTTTTTATATTTCATATGCTCCAGGACATAGACCGCAGCTTTATCAGAATAAGACTGTGCAAACTTCTCCATATAAGTAATCAGCGCTTTTTTGTTTACATCTTCTATCTTAGAATAATTTTGAAGAATCTCCAGAGTTTCAATTACTGCTACGCGCTCTTCATTCAGATCACAAGAGATATTTTTTACAACCACATTCTGAATTGTTTTCCTTTTCCCTGGCACATGATTTGAAAAAACTTCCGTCTGCTTACTTATTTGTGTAGTAAGTCCTTTCTCGTTATACAGTTTATAGCCTACAACCAATCCCTTCTGATTCCCAATGTAATGAGTAACAATATCCTGCTCTCTGATCGGAACAATTCCAAATCTGGATTTCTTCGGCTTATAATATAACCCTTTAGTCAAATGGACAAGTGAACCACTTTGGCAGAAGCGTTCAAGTGTTTTATAAAATGCTGCTTCTGTCATGTCATCTGCCAAGAAAGTATATATACGGCTTGCTTCAATTACAGTATTCTCTTTAATATTGCAAAGAAACAATTCTATCCGCTCTCTACTATTCATCACTCCTGCTCCTTCTAATTATTTTATTTAAATAATAAACAGACATAGATCGAATGTCAAGTAGATTTTGTTTTTACTCGACATTCAGATGCTGCAAACTTATAACAATTTAATCGCTAAATATTCTATACGAAATTATTATATTATAACTTATCTTATACACACCACCACCGCCCGGCACACGCCAGGCGGCAACATCCACGGCATCCAGCCCTTATCCGGCCACATACCCATTTTCTTTAATTACATTCACAACCATATCCACATACTTCTGGCAGATTTCTTCACTCTCCGCTTCCACCATAACACGTACAACCGGCTCTGTTCCGGACTCACGGACGAGAATTCTTCCGGTATCGCCCAGTTCCTCAGTAACCTTCTTCACAGCTGCCTGCACATCTGCGTCATCTTGCGCTGCCTTCTTGTCGGTCACTCTCACATTGGTGAGCACCTGGGGATAAACGGTGAAGCCTTCTGAAAGTTCGCTGAGCTTTTTCTTTCTAGCCATCATAACTTCCATAATCTTCAGACTGGTAAGGATTCCGTCCCCAGTGCTGGCGTATTTGCTGAAAATAATATGTCCGCTCTGCTCACCGCCGATACGGCAGCCGTTTTTCATCATGTACTCATATACATATTTGTCTCCCACGGCTGTTTTCGCGTAGTCGATTCCAAGCTCATCAAAGGCCTTGTACAGACCGAAGTTGGACATGACGGTGGTGACAACGGTGTTAGTCAGCAGCTTGCCGCGCTCTTTCATGTACTTTCCGTAGATGTAGAGAATGTGGTCGCCAGTAATCACATTGCCCTTCTCGTCCACGCAGAGACAGCGGTCTGCATCGCCGTCATAGGCAAAACCAACGTCCATTCCGTTCTCCACCACGTATTTCTGCAGTCCCCCGATATGGGTAGAACCGGCATTGTTGTTGATGTTGGTGCCATCCGGCTGGGCATTGATCACGTAGGTTTTGGCACCGAGAGCGTCAAAAACAGCCTTGGCAATGTTCCAGGAGCTTCCGTTGGCACAGTCCAGCGCCACCTTCACGCCGCGGAAGGAATAGACACCCAGAGAGATCAGATAACCTATGTAACGGTTTCTTCCGGAAACATAGTCTACTGTACAGCCGATTTTTTCCTTCTTTGCAAAAGGAATCTCCTCCCATTTCTGCCCGAAGACTTCCAGATTTCCATCCAGATAGGCTTCCACAAGGGAAATGGTCTCCTCGTCCATCTTCTCCCCGTTTCCGTTGATCAACTTGATTCCATTGTCAAAATATGGATTGTGGCTTGCGGAGATCATAATACCGCAGTCAAATTCATCCACTCTTGCCACATAAGCCACAGAAGGTGTGGTCGTGACATGGAGAAGATATGCATCCGCACCGGAAGCCACCAGTCCGCCAACCAGTGTATACTCGAACATATAGCTGGAACGGCGGGTATCCTTTCCTATTATGATACGCGCCGGCGTGTCGTCACCGTTCCGGCGTTTCAGTTCTCCGTAATACCAGCCGAGAAAACGGCCTACTTTATATGCATGATCTGCTGTCAGGTTTTCGTTTGCCTCTCCACGGAAGCCATCTGTACCAAAATATTTTCCCATTTTTATAACCTCATCCTGTTGTTTTTCCCCCGAAAAACATCTGCCGTTTCTGCTCACCGCACTCATAAGACTGCTGCAAATTTACTCTACTGTAACGCTCTTTGCTAGATTTCTCGGCTTATCCACGTCAAGTCCCTTTGCCACGCTGACGTAATATCCCATAAGCTGTAACGGAATCACCGCAAGGCTTGTGGCAAAGCACTCCTCTATCTTTGGAACATAAACGGTAAAGGAAGCAGTATCTTCAATATTATAATTTCCATAGGTAGTCAGCCCCATGAGATAAGCTCCGCGGCTTTTGCACTCTACCATATTGGAAATAGTTTTCTCATAAAGCTCAGACTGGGTGAGCACTCCGATCACAAGAGTGCCATCCTCAATGAGACTGATAGTGCCATGCTTCAGCTCTCCTGCAGCATAAGCCTCAGAATGGATGTAACTGATCTCTTTCATTTTCAGGCTGCCTTCCAGGCTGATGGCATAATCAAGTCCACGTCCGATGAAAAACACATCCCTGGCATTGGCCTGTTTGGCAGCAAACCACTGGATCCGCTCCTTGTCGTCCAGGATCTTCTGGATTTGCTCAGGAAGACACTGAAGCTGGGAGATAAGATCCTGATAGCGTCCCTGGGAAATACATCCCCGCACCAGTGCAAACTGAACGGCAAGGCAATAGCCGGCGATCAGCTGGGTGCTGTAGGCTTTCGTTGTGGCAACTGCAATCTCCGGACCGGCAAGGGTATAAAATACATTATCTGCTTCCCGGGCAATGGAGCTTCCCACCACATTGACAATTCCAAGGGTTTTCAGTCCCTTCTTTTTCGCAAGACGGAGGGCTGCAAGGCTGTCTGCAGTCTCGCCGGACTGGCTGATCACAATTACCAGACCGTTGGGATCCAGAGGCATGCTGCGGTAACGGAACTCAGATGCCAGATCCACACGTACCGGCAGCTGCGCCAGATCCTCCAGCACATACTGGCATGCCACGCCTACATGATAAGCAGAACCACATGCCACAATATATATCTGGGAAAAAGACTGAAGCTCTTCCTCAGTAAGTCCCACAGAAGACAGGTCGATAGCACCATCCTTTAATACGGAATTCAACGTATCCTGAACGGCTTTCGGCTGCTCATGGATCTCCTTCAGCATGAAATGCTCGTAGCCTGCTTTTTCAGCAGCTTCTGCATCCCATTTGATCTGAGTTGGCTTTTTCTCAATCTCATCTCCGTCCAGATTGTAAAAGGTAACTGCCCCATTTGCCAGACGTGCCATCTCCAGATTTCCGATATAATAAACATTGCGGGTATATTTCAAAATCGCCGGAACATCAGAAGCCACATAGCAGTCTCCGTTCTCCACGCCGATGATCATAGGACTGTCCTTGCGGGCAACGTAAATCTCTCCCGGATAATCCTGGAACATAACCGCCAGGGCATAGGAACCGCGGATACGGACCATGGCATGGTTGATGGCATCCACCGGAGTATGCTCGTATTTCTTGTAATAGTAATCGATGAGCTTCACTGCCACTTCGGTGTCTGTGGAAGAATAAAACTCATAGTCTTTACGAAGGAGCTTATTCTTCAGTTCCTGGTAATTCTCAATGATACCATTGTGAACACCGACCACATTTCCATCCTCAGAGGTATGTGGATGGGCGTTGGTCTCAGAAGGCTCCCCATGGGTAGCCCAACGGGTGTGACCGATACCACAGGTACCAGCCAGAGCATGACCATGATCGGTTTTCTCTGATAAAGCTTTCAGGCGACCTTTCGCCTTTACGATTTTCGTTTTGTTCTCACCGTCCCGAACGGCAAGACCAGCTGAGTCATAGCCACGGTATTCCAGTTTCGATAAACCATCCAACAGGATGGGCGCGGCCTGGGAATGGCCGGTGTAGGATACGATACCACACATAAAATTTGTTCTCTCCTCTATAACTGTTTAGTCAATTCCATACTCTTCCAAGAGTTTTTGGCGAAAAGCGGGATCTTCAAGGGCACGCTTTAGGTCGTCAATGCGGTTGTCATTCAACAGAGCTTTGGTAAGTCGCTGTTCATGTTCTGCACCGATCTGGATTCCTTCAACTCGTCCCTTTTCCTGTAAATCCCGAAGTCCCTTACAAACATTCACCGTTTCTTCCTCTTCTTTTCTTTCTATCTTCATTCCAGTTATCTCCTCCATTACACGGACAGCTACCAACACTAAACTTTTCTCCTTTGTAAATCATATGGTTGAACACATCCGCAAAAACCTCTGTGTCTTCCATGTACTCTTTTGTGATGATATCCTTTTTTCCCATGGATTTCACCACCTTCTATTATTTGTTTTTCAGAAGAGCTTATGTAGATTTGAAACTCTTATGATGTATATAGGATAGCATGCTGTTTCCTTTTCTGGAAGAAAAATATATTGGAAAAGTATGAAATTTATTTAATAAGTTTTTTAGAAAACTTTTAGGAATTTCACTCTGCCTTTATGGGGACAGACCCCTTTTATTTAGCATGGTTGATGGCATCAACCGGAGTATGCTCATATTTCTTATAATAGTAATCGATGAGCTTCACTGCCACTTCCGTGTCTGTGGAGGAATAGAACGTATAGCCCTTTCGATCCAGCTTATTCTTCAATTCCTGGTAATTCTCAATGATACCGTTATGAACCCCAACCACATTTCCATCATCAGAAGTATGTGGATGGGCGTTGGTCTCAGACGGCTCCCCATGAGTCGCCCAACGGGTATGACCGATACCACAGTTTCCAACCAGAGCATGACCGTGATCTGTTTTCTCTGATAATGCTTTCAGACGACCTTTCGCCTTTACGATTTTTGTCTTGTTCTCCCCATCACGAACTGCAAGACCGGCTGAATCATAGCCGCGGTATTCCAGTTTCGATAAACCATCCAGAAGAATGGGCGCGGCCTGGGAATGGCCGGTGTAGGATATGATTCCACACATATATGTTGTTCTCCTTAATTATATTGTCAATGGAAAATAGCTATTTTCCTAATGTACCTTCAATTTTATAAATCCAAAATACTGCGGCAAGACCTCATTTCTTACTTACCGCAGTATTTTTCCCAAACACTTTTATTATGCCACTTTTCCCAACAAAATTAGATCATATCCCAAGTAAGGATAGTATCTTCCTCTAAATCTTGCACTACTTTACGTCCAACAACAATCTCAACATATTCAGGTGAAATTCCCGTTCCCGGACGTTTAGGCATTAAATCTTCTGCTTTAATCGTTTCTCCAGCTTTCATATTTCTTGTCAAAACAAGTGATCTACGCGCTTCCCTTCTCGGAATAGCCTCACACTCAAGCACCGTTTTCTCTTCAGAACCAAGTACAGTGTCAATCCATTTAAAGTTACTAATTGCCTTTTTAAAATCTTCTGGATCTCCTGCATGATAATGATCGTTTCCTGGAAGTGTCTTATCCAATGTGAAATGTTTTTCAATTACTTCTGCACCGAGCATATACGCAACTGCTAAAGTCATCATTGTATCATCCGGAGCGACATGATCACTAAAACCAACTCTTACATCTGGAAAATCTTTTTTAAGAGTCTTAATTATTCTTAAATTGGCATCTTTTGGATCTGTTGGATATGAAAGAACACAATGAAAAATAACAATATCCTTACATCCAGCTTCCTTCAACACTCTTATTGCCACATCGACTTCGGACAAATAAGCAGCACCAACAGACATATATACTGGTTTTCCTTTCGAACCAATATGACGAATAAATGGAAGATTTGAAAGGTCTGAAGAAGAAATCTTATAGAAATCGACCATATCTTCAAGATAATCCGCTGATGCATAATCAAAAGGTGTTGATGTAAAATCCATACCCTTAGCGTGCGTGTAGTCACAGAGTTCTCTATACTCAGCTTCTCCAAAACTGTCGTGCTTTAAGAACAACTCATACTGAGTTTTTGTTGGTTCTTTAGTTGTATCCCAATAAGCAGGTGAATTTTTTGAAACAATTGTACCGGCTTTATATGATTGGAATTTTGCACAATCAATACCAACTTCTGCTGCCTTATCAATATAAAGTTTTGCGGCAGCAAGTGGTGAAATTCCCAAGACTTTAGCGGTATCATAAAAATTAACTCCCATCTCAGCAATTACATATGGTTTATTCATTATAGCCATCTCCTTTATTATTAAATATATTATTAATTTTAATTTCTAAATTATCTATAAATTGAACTCTTACATTACTTTCAATTATTTTAAATATATTGCAACGTAGAATACCTATAAACAAAGCCAAAGAAAACACTAACACTCCTATCAGAATATCGTATATAGGAAACAATTTCTTACTTAATAGCATTTTAATTGGAAAAGCAACGCTCCAAAGCCACTCATAAACAAAATGATTCATATGAAATAAATAAATATCAAACGATCCTTTAGCACATGAATTAATATATTTGTTTGACCTTGACGGATGCTCTAATACAAAAATCGTCACACCAATCGCCGCCATTATCATAGGTAAACTTTCACCATTCATCCAAAACGTTGAATAATGAATTATTGTACTGTTTTCTAAAAATGCTCCTAGTAATATGATTGCCAATGAACTAAAAATCAGCCATGAGAAACCAATGATAATAAATCCAATAGACAACCCTTTCGAATTTTTTATATACCCCTTTTTATAAAAACCTATGATAAAATAAATAAGAACAAATAATAAAACATGACTTTCATCATAATACGGTTTTGCCTTTGGCAAAAAAGTTACTGGTAATGTAACTAATATCAATAATACAAATATTAAATATTTATACTGCTTTTCTATCAACCTATTAATCAAATTATTTATAAACGGAGAAAGTAATATAATAGCGACATATGCCGTAACATACCAATACGCTTTATAGCTTATAGGAAATACAACTTCTAAAATATCACCAACTCCGACAGCTTTAAAATGCAATATAGTATTTAAAAGAAAAAATGTGAGCCCATAAAAAAAAGTATGCTTCCAAACACTTATTACTTTCTGTACTTTAAACTTGCTATCTATAAGAAAATAAGCACTAATTGCCATAAAACAATTTGCTCCAAATTTTCCACCTATATAAAACAAATTTGCAATAATCAAATTAATCGAAGCAGGTTGCTCTAACGCCCCCCCCCATATAATACGGAATGATGAAGTATAATTACAAACATACATATCATTCTCAATAACTCAATATTTGAATTTCTATTAAATTGTTTAGATTCCATTTATTAATCCCATTACCCTTCTACGTCCTCCACGAAGATCATGGCTCAAAAGCATATTATGAAAATGTAGTCTACTTTCCTTTGACATAGAAAGATACATTTTCAAATTACTTTCAATTATTTCATCAGCCGGATTTAATCCAATATAAGTAAATCCATTTTCATTGCAGACAAATCCATGCTTTTCTTCTCTCTGATTTTGAGCCATTGAAATAGATGGAATACCCAAAATAGCAAGTTCATATCCAGTTCTTCCTCTTGATGTGACCCCAATATCACAACTACTCATAAGTTCCGGCATATTTGAAACATCGTAAAGAACTTCAATATTGTCATATTTATTAAATTCTAACAAAGCATCAACATTATGTTTAGCTCTTCCAAGAACAACTATGAAATGATAATTCTTATATTCTGGTTTGATTATCATATTTAAAATTCTGTCCGAATAATTCTGTGGGTCCGCTCCGCCAAAAGAAATAAACACTCGCTTTACACTATCCTTAATTTCAATCGGTTCATAAAACATAAAGGTTTTTCCGGATATGTAATACTTTTCTCCTGCATAAACTTGCGAAAATTCGGTTTCATGAAAAAGTGCATTAAATACAAGATCCGCCTTAATAATACCTTCTCCATCATCTTCAAAATTAATAATTTTCGCGTTTGGAAGAACTGTTCTAAGCCCAATCATATAATCAATCGTTGTAGTAAGAATATCATTAATAAATATTGTATAATTGTTTTTCTTACATTTTTCAAACAATTCCGCAATTCCATTAACAGGTATTAAATTATGAGTTGTTTTCCCAAATACTTTCGGATTGGTCTGATTAATGTCATAATATATATCTGGTTTTACATAAAATTCATCTGCAATCTCTAGAGCTCGATAAATATGACCAATTCCACGTTTGTTATTTCCATTTACATAAATTGCAACTCTCTGACGTTCTAGCGTTGCCGCTACACTTCTAAGATCCTCAAATGTATCAACATCCTGAGACTCATCTTCCGGAACCTCATAAACATCAACATTGACACCTATTCTTGTTTTCGGTGTAACTACTGATGCTTTTGAAATGACAAATGCTCCCGTCTCCATATAACAAGGTGGTAAATATTGTCTATTCAATCGTTCTTTATAGTTAGGAATCTTCTTTCCATCTTTCTCTCCCCAGGATAAATGAGGTGAGTTAATTGCTGAGATAACTGTATCCAATCCATTATTAACCGTATACTCAATTGCATGATCCAGTGTAATTACACGGAGAGTTGGAGAAGTTGGTTGCATAGTCACAATATAATCCCAATGTTCATTAATAGGAACTGCATCAGCAACAACTGCATCTAAGGTAACAGCATCACCACACAACGAAGCATCTCTCCATTTTATCTTTGCACCCATCTGTTCCGCAATGATTTTCACCTCTGGCGAATCTGTCGATACAATTACATCTGTAATCATCTTAGATTTAAGCGCATTTTTGATTGAATAGTAAATCAATGGATGACCGCCAATAATTCTTATATTTTTATTTGGGATACCTTTTGATCCAGCCCTTGCCGGAATAACTGCTAAAATTTTCATCTTCGCCTCCATATTAAAAAATACTTTTATTTTTAACTATATTCCAAACCAAATACACACCAACTATAGCCGCTATTCCCCATCTTATAATCAACAAATTCTGTACTATATAAAATAATATAACGGCCATTAATATAATTCCAATAGGTTTAATAAAAAACAATATACCATAAGGATACTGTAATTCATCCTGCATTTTTCTCGCACAAAGCTGATGGAACACAAACAACAAAACATATGAAATCAAAGTTGCAATTGCCGCCCCGCATAACTCATACTTTGGTATCAATAATGCATTTAAAACAATATTTACAACCGCCGCCGCAGTTGTTCCAATAGCAATCCATTTTGTCTTTCTAAGATAAAGTTCAAAGTTTACACCAAATGAATAAAGAAACGTAAAAAATATCGAAAGAACTATTAATGGAATTAAATTAATTCCACCCCAATAATTTTTGTCCGCAAATAATCTTACAAATTCCGGAGATACAAACATAAATCCCAAACATAAACATAGAAACAATTTACAATACCTGTTTGATCTGACTTTTATCATTTCATAATTGCCATCTTTTGTATAACTATAATAAATTGGAACCCATGTATTATTTAATGCTGTATATATAGAATTCAGTATATGAACAAAAGTAACAATAAAACTATATATTCCAACTAAGCCATCATCTATTAATTGTTTTTGAATCATTATTTTATCTGTTTGCCCCAATACAATTTGTGAAACCCCATGAAAAACTAATGGTATACATATTGGTAAACAAAACATCCAATATTTTTTTAAATTTCTAAACGCATTTCCTTTTCCAAAAATTGTAAACAACACATAAATTGCACAAATAATATATGGAACAGATATACTTAATATTCGTACTACATATGGTTCAAGGCCAATGGTACTTTGATTTTTTACACCGAAATAGGATAAACCAATCATCGATATAGAAATTATCAATGCCATCAAACAACTATATTGTGACTTTCTTAAATAAACATATTTAATATTTGCAAAGTTAAAAGCAAAGGAACCAAAACTATAACACAGCATTAAAACAATCAAAGACGGTGATAATTCTGAAAATGCTGAAAATGGATCTATAAAAATTATTGATATTATTAAAACCAAAATAAAGAAACAAACTGCCAAAAGCATTATGCTTGACAAGTAATTATTTCTTTCTTTTTCATCAATATGGACAAACGCTGTTCCAATGCTTCCTTGTATATTAAGACCAACTATTATAGCAAAGAATAACGCATATGCCTGAAATATAGAAACCTTCCCATAATCTGAAGTTGATAAAAATCTTGTAAAAATCATTATCAATACAAAGTTGGTTCCATTTAATATTAACTGAGATAATATATTAAATATCGCCTGGAAATTATCTTTTTTCATTTAACCCAACTCCATCAATCCTATTTTTAATAATGTTTTCTATTTCTTCAAATTGATTACTTTCTATCCTCTGATGTTCCTCCAAAACAGGAATATTCTGTTTTAATAAGTCCATAATTTGTTTATCACTCATAGGTAAAAAAGTATTGTTATTTTTACTGTTATAAATACTATCATCATAAATAGCACCAATTTTATTCCAATATTTATGAATTGGCCTAAAAGTCTCTGTTTTTATTAGAAAAATACTTTTAATATTAGGAAACGAATTAGCAATATTTACTCCAGCGGAAGAATTAAAAGAAAAAAGAACACTTGTATTTAATCCTTTTAACAAACATTCTATAGGGAGTTGCGAAAGAGTATTTGAAAAAACTTTTACATTTCTAAATTTTTTCGCTAGATTTTCATATTTATCACATGCATCTCTCGGATGTGGTTTAATTAAAATTGTTTTATTCTCCTCAACAAGTGAAAACAACTCTTCTAAACATTTCTCTTCATCTGGAAGCATCTTCCCATATTCATCAAATGGTTGACCTAAATATATGATATCTGCTCTCTGATAACTAAATGAAGTTCCTAAATACCTTTTCAAAAAATCTTCTGTAGAACTAAATAATAAATTCTTATTTTGTGCAAACACATTTTGCCCCCTAGATTTCTCTAAGGTTTCATATAAATTTTTATTTCCCACTATCGCATAATTAATATTCGGATTATCTCCAATTGCTTTATACTGCATCGGTGATCCTAAAATTGAAGTAAAGAAATATCTAATTTGCTGTTTTATTGTTAATTTATTATTATTTGAGTGTGAATAAATTCCTATGCCTTCTTCAATGATTGCTACTTTATTATTTCGAATTTTCTTTACCTCACGCACCAACTTATTAGTAATAGGTTCATTATCATTGAAAACAAATAATATAGTATGTGAACTCCTAACAATTTGTTTTAGAGATGTAAGGAAAAAAAATCTTCCCCCATAAACTAATCTCTGAATAACTCGGTTAAAAACAGTTTTATTCATATTTGGAAGCATAATGAGATCAACTTCCTGTGGGGGTGTATAATTGTCTCTCTCTAAACCAACACATATAATATGAACATTTTTATCTGGATAATGTTCTTTTATATATTTGGAATATGAATCAGATACATATAATTGATATGTTGTTAATGCGACAAATATTATATTCTTCAATTTCATCTCCCCATCATCCTTTGTTTACTAACTTTCTTAATATTCTCTGGAGTATCAGCATAATACAATCTAATCATTACAAATGCAATAACCACTTGAAATAAATATCCTGACGTTAAAAATGGTTGCACCCATCCAATAAGTAATGCCAAAAAAACAACCATTAACAAATATGCTTTATTTACGCTTTTACACCTAAAAATAAATAAAATTCCAATTATAATATAAACAATATAAAATATCAGCCCTATTTTTCCATAACAAAGAAGTACTTCTCGAAATACATTATGTGCTGGTTTCATTTGACTTAATACAATTGTATTACCATTACCAATTAATTTTTCCAGATTTGAATATCTCTCATATTGTCGCTGCGTAAACATTGCTAACCCACTTCTAGAAGCATCATTCAAATTAGTAAATACACTTAACCCTCTGGCTATTAAAGAATCGGATGCAACACTATTCAATACAAATAGGCCAATGAGTGCTACCAATATTATAAGTAAAAGATACCGTATTTTTTTATTCAAATCTTTCTCCAGAATTACTGTAAATCCAAAAGAAATAGCCGTTGTCAACATTAATGTTCGTGATCCAGAAAATATCATCAACAGTACTAAAGTTATAAAGAACCATTTTCTATACCCTTTATATATTTTTCCTGGAAAAAATTTGAAAATATATGGAAAAAGGATTACATTAATAGCACCTAGATAATTCTGCGAACCACCTAAAATGTTTAACGCCTCAATTTTAGTAATAAGAGATATTATCGTTATCCAATCTACAATAAGTAATATTGGTAAAATTTCTATAATAACATCTCTTTTAAAAATAAAATCTTTTAGCAAAAGTATCATAATAGGCATTGCAAATAATGTTTTTGTTATTCCATACAATCTAATAATACTTGCAACATCCAAGTTCAATAAAAAACACTGTATAATAACATATCCAACTATAAAAAATAAAATAAGTATTTCCGGTACACTCTCTTTTTTTATTGTTGTAAATCTCTTTCTTTTTCCTAAATAGCAACAATATATAAGCGAAATCCAACCAACAGCTTCCCAAATTACTCCAGAAAACAATGTTGATAATATAAACATCCATAATGCTAATTTCGCTTTTGACATTGTACACCCCATTATCTTTACATTCCTCTACTTTGTTTTTTCAAGAAAATATTTTATTGCATCACTATCCTCATTTAATTCAAATTTACGCGCACAATAGAATTTCCCTTTTTCAATTTTGTCATCCATTTCTGGTGTAATATTTAATGGATGATTCATTGTTGCAAATGTTTTACCGAAATTTACAAACATCAACTCATCTTCCACCTTATCCGCGTATGGCGAATTCATTATTATTGTTTGAAAAAACATCAAATCTGATGCCAAACTATTTTCCCAAAAATCAACATAATCTGGATTACGCTCTAAATAATCAATGATATATAATAATACATTCATAGGTGCTATAAACCAGGTTCTTCCCTCATAAAATCTAACCGATTGTTTAAGTTGTTTCCTATTTTTATTAATTACCAGTCCTAAACTACATAAAATCTGCATAATAATCCGAATAAAACGATACGGATGCAAGTCATCTCGTATCATAAGTTTATGTGGCCAACAAATTCTATATCGTGCAGATTCACGATTATCATCTTTAATCTCACCAACAATATGTAAAAATACTGTTTCCGAATTATTTTCTAAATACTCATATAATCCTTTTTTTACTAACAAATCCTGTCCTGAGCCAAAATACATATGAGTGTACTTTCTTCCAGAATTTTTTACCATCCTCATAAGCTCAACTGCAGCTTTCACTATTTCAAAGCTTCCCCAGCGAACATCATATTTACTATATTTAAATACATTTGGTGAAGAAATAATTTTGTTGAACAAATCTGGATTTTTTTTATCAACATGCACATATACATCACAAGCCCCATATTGAAGTAACTGATTAATAAACATATTTACCTGTTCTGGGTTCTTATGTGCAACTAGTAAATACGCAATTTTAACATTAGTCATATCTACATCCTCTCAATAATATCCGTTTTTATGAAGTCTAAACCATGAGAAGCATTACAACTATTTGAATACAACCCATCATTATTAGCAAAATATCTCCATCTCATGCCAAGCTGCTTGGGTGCCTGAAAATCTTTATTAACATTGTCCCCAATATAAACAATCTGTTCGAAAGGAATTCTCCAGCGATTCTGTATTATACGGAAAGAAATATCGTTTGGCTTTCTAAACTGGATTCCACCAAGTTCATCAGTAATTATGATATCATCAACCATCTTATCAAGTCCCAATGCTTTTAATTTTGCACGTTGACCTTCTGGCCTTCCATCTGTAATAATGCCAACTTTTATACCTTTAGCCTTCAATTCTAAAATTTCATTTTTCATAGTTTCGTATAAAGTTATAGAAGGCATATGATTTCTATATATATCAAGACATTTTTCCTTCTTATCTATCTCCCTAATCTCTTCAAGATATGCATCAATAGCAGGCATTCCTATTTCAAAATATTCCCACATTTTATCAACGGCGTCCTCTCTTCCAAGAAATTCTGCAATTTTCTTATACCCGCTTCTTACATATTCTTTTTCGCTATATAAAGTATCATCAAGATCAAATATTACGCCCTTGATTGGCTGTGTGTCGTCTCCTTCAGAAATACAAACGCTTTGATCAAATCGGCTATAAATTGCACCATTACAGCTAGCGTTCTCATGGTACTCTTCTTTCTCTCCACTAATTAACTTCAACAACGCTTCTGCACTTCTGGCACCTGATTTCATACTGAGAGGCGCACCGCCACCGTAACGTGGGTTAATCTCAATATAATAGTTGTCTCCTGTGTTCTCATCTTGAATAAGCTGAACAGTCATCGGTCCACATGGCTTAAAAAACTTACAAAGAGTTTTTGCCTCTTCGATCATTACTTTATCCATACAAATCATTGTTTTCAAAACTTCTCCAGCTCTAACTTGAACACGTTCACGTGGAGTAATAAATATTGGATTTCCCTCAAAATCACAAAAAATATCAATTGTAAATTCTCTCCCAGAGACAAACGGCTGAATAATATATTCGCTAATCTGCCCCGCATAAACAGCAAGTTCTTCTCCATTCTCCACTTTAAAAGCATTAATAGAACTACTACCATCTTTGGGTTTGATAAAACAAGGATATGGACCTGGATAATTTTTGTAATTATTATAAGTTCTAGGAGCTTTCAATCCACATGATTCAAAAAACTCACCTGTATTATTCTTATCCCGACAAATTAGAATCTTATCAGACTTACTAATTAAAACTTTTGTTCCTACTTTGTCAAATTTTTCTGTGTTCTTTGAAAGTATCAAAAGATCCGTATCAATAGTAGGTATAAGAACATCAATTTTATCAGCTACACATATATCAATTAATTGCTGAATATACTCCTTATCATGCATAGAACAAACTTTTCTTGTATAATCACAATACACTAAAGCAGGTGCTGTTCCAGCCATATCTGCACCATACAATTTTAAATTAATATTTAAATTTAATGCCGCCTGACGAAAAGCTTGCATTAATTCCACACGCCTTCCAACACCTGTTACCAAAATATGAATTTCTTTCATTTTCAATTTTCCTCAACTGGAGCTTTCCATTTAGCACTTATACCTTTTGGAGTCCCCATAAACTCTTCCATAGTCGCAGAAGTTTCTGAACTAATCCCTTCATGTTTCAATACAGATTTAACAGTATCAATAATTATCTTTATATCTTCAACTAAAGTAATATGCGTCGTATACCACACATCCATTGCAAACTTATCTTCCCAAGAAACCGCATTCCGCCCATGTGCCTGAGCATATCCCGTAAGCCCTGGTCTTACATCATGACGATGCCGCTGTTCTTCGTTATATCTATCAAGATATCTTACAAGCAATGGACGCGGTCCGATAATTGCCATATCGCCTTTCAAAATATTGATAAGTTCTGGCAACTCATCTAATGAGGAAGCCCGTAAAAACTTACCATATTTATTCAGTCGTAATTCGTCAGGAAGAAATTTTCCTTCTTTATCCTTTTTATTGTTCATTGTTCTAAACTTAATTAATTTAAATATCTTTTCATCTTTTCCGGGGCGTTCTTGTGTAAAAAATGGGTTTCCTCCCATAAAAATAGTCCCCAATATTATAAGGATCAAAAAAATTGGCGAAAAAACAACCAGCGCACATAAGCTTAAAATAAAGTCAATTCCTCGTTTAAAATATTTTGCGTACACTTTTGATGCTCCATTTTACATTTTATTTATTCAAAGCAAGCACGAATTACAGCAATAATCTTGTCCTGCTGCTCTGCCGTCATCTTATTATCACTTGGCAGACAAAGGCCTCTTGCAAAAATGTCCATTCCAATATCAATTGGTTTTCCATCTACTTTGCTCAACATCCCACCCGCAATATACGCATTCGTCCTTGCACGGCCTTTTCCTTCTCTGGTTACAAATCCATTCATTCTGTAAATTGGCTGCATATGCATTGGTTTCCAGATTGGACGTCCCTCTGCATTAATACTGCTGATTGCATCTAAAATTTCTGTTGGACAGCTTTTACCTTTCTCAGATGTATAGAGAACATCACATTCTCCTCTGACTTGCTTGCACATAGCATTCTCATCAATAATCATACAAGATAACCAGAAATTAGGCTCACTATTGTCAGAATCATAAGGATTCATTTTCACTGGAAGTCCCTTGAATCCCTCTTTATATCTTTCATAAATCGCTTTCTTCTGTGCAATATGCTCATCTAAATGTGGAAACTGGTTTCTTACAACTCCTGCAATCACATTGCTCATTCTGTAGTTATAGCCAAGTTCCTCATGCTGATACCAAGGTGCATTCTCTCTAGCCTGTGTAGACCACTTACGCACCTTATTCGCTGCATCTTCACAATCTGTAAGAATCATTCCACCAGAAGAACCTGTAATAATTTTATTTCCATTAAATGAAATTGCATTATATGTACCAAATGTTCCAGTCTGTACCCCTTTATAAGTTGCTCCCAGAGATTCTGCTGCATCTTCAATGATTGTTGCGCCATGTTTCTCACAGATTGCTTTAATCTGATCAATCTTTCCTGGGGTTCCATAAAGATGCGCTACAACAACTACTTTTACATCTGGATAAATCTCAAATGCTTTTTCCAAGGCAACAGGATCCATATTCCAAGTATCATACTCTGTATCAATAAATACAGGTACACCACCTTCATATACAACAGGATTTACAGTAGCATCAAATGTCATATCGGAACAAAATACTTTATCTCCTGGCTTTACACCAGCAAGTTTTACTGCCATATGAAGTGCAGCAGTTCCTGCAGATAATGCTACCGCATATTTACATCCAACTTTCTCACATGCAAGGCGTTCTACTTCATTGATGTTTGCTCCAACAGTAGACATCCAGTTGGTTTCATATGCTTCCATAACGTATTTCATACTATCTGAATACATTGTTGGGCTGCTGAGCCATACCTTTGATTCAAAAGGCTGAAAATTATTTTCGCTGCTAAACATGATAACTTCCTCTTTTCCTGTTATTTATTCCCTGCTGCCTTTTCAAACAGCTTCTTATATGTATCTCCATGCAACTTCAAATCATCTTTCGCCGCATGATAAGTCGGTACAATCTCCTCCACATAACTCCTGATATCCGGATCATTTCCATAAGCCACAACAGCCAGTTTCTCAAGCTGATGTAAGAACTCATCTGTATCAAACGGAATCGGTTTTCCAATATGGATCAGATCATTGTCTGTCTTAGTCAGGCCTTCCTCTGCCATCAGCTTCTCTTCATAAAGCTTTTCACCAGGTCTCAGGCCAGTGTACTCAACTTTGATATCCACGTCCGGTGTCAGTCCTGACATCTTGATCAGGTTTCTTGCCAGTGTGTCAATCTTCACAGGAGCTCCCATATCCAGTACAAAGATCTCTCCGCCCTTGGCATATGTACCGGCCTGAAGTACCAGGCTTACTGCTTCCGGGATGGTCATAAAGTAACGGATAATATCTGGATGAGTGACAGTCACAGGGCCGCCTTTTGCAATCTGTTTCTTAAACAGCGGAATAACAGATCCGTTACTTCCAAGTACATTTCCGAAACGGACTGCTACAAACTCAGTTCTATGTTTTCTCTCACTGTTTTCTCCTGCATACTCACTGGCAGCTGCCACTTCAGCAAGTGCTTCTTCTCTGTCTTCATAGTGGCTTCCCAGCAATGGAAGCAGATCTTCTCTTCCGGTTCTGCTGATCTTGTCCATGGTCTGGATGACCATTTCGCAGAGACGCTTGCTGGCTCCCATAATGTTGGTTGGATTCACAGCTTTATCTGTACTGATCAGTACGAAACGCTGACAGCCATTTTTCAGAGCTGCATGAGCAGTTTTATAGGTTCCCATTACATTGTTCTTGATTGCCTCACATAGGCTTGTCTCCATAAGTGGTACATGCTTATGTGCAGCTGCATGATAAACAATGTCTGGCTTGTATGTTTCAAATACATCATTAATCTTTCTGGTATCGCGCACGGAACCGATCAGTACCACCAGATCCAGATGTGGATATTTGGAACGAAGCTCCTGTTCAATGTCGTATGCATTGTTCTCATAGACATCGAAGATCACCAGTCGTTTCGGCGCGTGGGCTGCGATCTGACGACAAAGCTCACTTCCGATGGAACCGCCGCCACCAGTTACCAGAATGGTTTTTCCGCTGATGTAGCGGAAAATCTCATCCATATTTACTTTGATCGGTTCTCTTCCAAGAAGGTCTTCCACTGCCACATCTTTCATTTTGCTGAGGGACACCTCTCCGGTGACGAACTGATACACACCTGGAAGAATCTTCATTTCACATTTGGTTTCTTTGCAGATGTTCAGGATATCTCTTCGCTCTGCTGCACTTGCGCTTGGAATTGCCAGAAGGATCTGGTCGATTTTGTATTTCTTTGCACTTGCGAGAATGTCATCACGACCGCCTACAATGGGCACACTCTCCATATAACGTCCCCATTTGTTCGGGTTATCGTCAATAATACAGCAGACCTTTCCTTTCGGCTCTTTGGCACGTTCCACGTCGCGGAGAATGATCTGTCCTGCCTGGCCGGCACCGATCAGCATAATGTGATGCAACGGACCTTCCTCTTCCTTCTGTTTCCGTGTTCTTTCCAGAAGAACAAATCGATATGAAAAACGGATTCCTGTAATCAGGCAAAATTGAATAATGGTTCCGAAGAGATAATAGGACATTGGCATTCTCTGAATGGCAAATGTGATTCCAATTATCTGGAACAGGAATGTAATTACAGTAGATAAGCAAATTCTTAACAGCTCACTATAGCTTGCGAAGCGCCATACGCTGTTATAGAGGCGCAATGCCCAAAAGACAAAAACAGAGAATACTGTATACCATGGTGCAAATTTCAGATAGGCAGACAAATATTCTCCGGGTATTGCGGAGTATGTACAATCAAAGCGGAACCACAGTCCGAGAAAGTATGCGGCGTTTACGGCGATCACATCATAAATAATCAGGTAAAGTGCGATTACCTGCCAATGCTCTAACTTTCTTTTTTCGCGTTCGTTTTTTTGTTTTTTCGTTGTCATTTCTTAATCATATGGACGGAGTTACCCCCCCCCAGTCCTTTCCTCCCATTTTTTCATAACTTTGACCACTTACCAGATAGCTTCCTGTCTAGTGCTTTGGCGACTCCCAGGATATCTTGGGGAAGTCCGGAACCCGCACCGGCGGTGGTCTGCCGAAAAGCCTGCGTCACTGGCGCAGCCTCTTTGCCCGGTTGCCCGGTTTTATAGATAAGAGCGTTCGTAACGCTGCTTATTATCATTTTTCTCTTTGTTGTCAATAATTATTTTGTTCTACTTCCGCGAAAAAAACTGTCCTGGCATTTCCTGCCAAGATTTCTGGCGTCATTCAGGAAGCGGTTTCCCTGATGACCATTTTCACAGAGGAATTCATTTCCCTTCCGGCGAACCTTGCCGCCACAGATGGCACATTTGTCTTTCAGGCCGTCTGTTCTGGTTTCCAGTACCAGAATGCCTTCCGCCCAGGCTTTGTACTGCAGGTTGGTCCGGATCTTGCTGCTTAAGTGAAGCGGGGAAAAATTGCCGCTTTTTACCATTGCCATCCGGGTGAAGTTCTGGTCGTAATCGGGGAGGACAATGATTCCTGCCTGATTCTCTTTGCAGAAGTTCAGGATCTCACGGCTGACCTGGTGGGCGTAGTGCTCGGACAGGTTCTTCAGGTGCATGTAGTACTTCCGGTTGGGCTGGGGACTATTGTCTCCCACTGTATTTGGTCTGGATTTCTGTATTCTGGTCTCCAGCAGCTTGCAGCGGTGGCGGTACGCATCTCCGCCCCGGCAGTTGTGTACAGCCAGCTGTTTCCCCTGCTCATCCAGAATGCAGCACACTGCGAAGGTGTCTGTGTTTGTAAAGCGGACACTGCACAGGTTCGTGCCTTCTGCCATTCGTTCTTTGGCAGTACGGGCGTCGCTGTTCTCCTGTTTCACTGGGATATTCAGAAGGTAGCGCCTGCCCTCTTTTACCAGGGTGGGCGACATTAGCTGGCCATCTTGGGGAAGGGGGCGTCCTTTCAGGTTGCAGTCTGTCCAGATCCATTTCTCACCGTTCCACAGCTTCAGGCAAATGGATCTGTCGGTGAGGTCGGAATACATTCCTTTGAAAAAAGTAACCTTGGCTTCCAGCTTCTCAGGGAATCCGGACTGAAGCTCCTGTGTGCTTTTCACTGTGGCTGATGCTTTGTTGATGGCGGCGCGTCTCAGGTAGACAGGTACTTTCCCCATTGGTAATGGGTTGGTGGGCTGTCTGCCGTCCCGACCGGTCAGGGTCAGGAGCTCCAGGCTGCGCTGTATGTCGAAGAGGCTGCTGTTCCACAGTTCTTCATGCTGTCTCAAAAGGTGGTAGTAAAACTCCACCACGTTCTGAAAATATTCTTCTGTTCTGTCCAGCCATATAGGCTCCGGACAAACCAGGCGCATGCGCCAGGTTCGGATGCTGTATCCTGTTTTCATAAATTTTGTCTGTGATTTCTGCTGGTTTCTTTCGTAATATTTCAGTAATGCGTATTTGCGCTGTAAACAAGCAGAAAATCAGTACAATTTGGACTACCGACCACGAATAAAGACCCCTGATTTTTGAAATTGAGATTTTTCTGCATCCGGTTACCCTTTCCAGACAGCAAAAAAAGACAGTCACACCAGAGGTCTCTCAAAAGAGAGTTCTCTGGCATAACTGCCTTTTCTGAAATTGTTCATTCTGTTATATTGCCTGCTCCATCATCTGATTCATATACTGCCGTTTCGTTTCCGCCTGAATATGCACATACAGATCCAGTGTGGTTCGCACGGAAGTATGTCCAAGTATTTCGGACAGGGACTTGGTATCGAAGCCATGCTCCACCCAGCGACAGGAGAACTGATGCCGGAGAGCATGGATTTTAATGGGGGGGATTCCACATGTTTTCAGCAGTGCTGCATATCTGCGCTGGATGACCCGCGGCTCCATGCATCTGGCAGTTCCAGACAAAATATATGCGGAGCCATCTTTGCGAAAACGTTTCGCATAAAACAGCAGCTTGTCTGGCAATGGAATTTCCCTGTTGGAATGTTCTGTCTTCGGCGGACCGATATACAGAATGGTTTTTGGGATTTTTCCAGTGTCCGGATTGGCGGTCTGATCCAGATTTTTGATGCGGATCACAGTACGCTGTATGCGGATTTTGTGCTGGGTGAAATCCACATCTTCCCAGCGCAGGCCACTGAGTTCGCCTACACGGATGCCAGTATGCATGCAAAGCAGCAGACCGAAATGGAAATCGCTGATATTGTCAATAAGAAATTTCTCCAGCTGGTTATAGTTTGCAAGCTTCATAATCTGCACCTCCTGGCTGGTGCCAGCCAAATGGGGGTAGCGGATTGGTTCACAGGTATAGACGCCTCCCTTTGCTGCAAAGTTCAAAATGCTGCGGAGTACGCTTAAAATTACATGAATGGTTCCTGCAGACAATGCCAGCTCTTTTTTCTTATGAATAAGCTGCGTGATCTGAGAATTGCTGATTTTCCGTATCTGGGTGCTGCCAAGCTCCGGAAGAAGCTGATTCTTCAGGATTGCTTCATAATTGGAAAAAGTACTGTCCTTGATGGTATAGCGGATTTCTTGCTTCCAATGCTCAGCGGCTGTTTCGAAGGTAGCCTGGTAATTCAAAATGCCAGGATTTCGCACCAGATGTCCATAGCCTGGCACTTCTGCAATTTTTTTGTTTCGTTTGTCCTTTACTTCGCCATATGTTTTGCCATAGAGGGAACCGTAGTGGATTTTTCCCTCCGGATCACGGTATTTGATATAACGGGCTTCCCAGCGCCCGTCCTTGCGTTTGCGTATGTTTTCACCTTTTCTGCACATAGCTGCCTCCTTATTCTATAAGTATGTACCAATTATTTGACCACGCAATTATTTTATATCGAAAAAATCCCTTTGAAAAACTAATGGGAAAAAGGTGAATTTGGAATAAATTATGGTATAATTCAACAAAAAGAGTCTATAGTCGCTATAATTGGTTGACTTTCCCAGTTATTCGCGATAGAATGTAAAACGACGATGGGAAAGAAAGCAGAAAAATTGCCTGGATGACCGTCGCATTACTGAAATAATGCGACTTGGAGGTCATCTTTTTTTATTGTTTCCGGTTGGGTGGTGGGTTATTCAAATTTGCTTTTAAACCACACATTAACATAGTTAGGGCCGGGAACGATCAGGTAAGTGATGTCCCGGCCAGTTTTTATTTATTTTATACCAAATTCTTTCATGAGTTTTTTCTGATATTCTTCATCTTCTGTAGCTTTTATACAATCTTCAATGCGATTGGAAGAAAGTAATTTTTTATTCAGCGTATTTAAGGCTATACGCTCCTTTTCACGTCCATCTTTCTCTATCATCTGTCCCAGTCTCGTCATAACCATCGCCTCCTTAATCTCATCAAGCTCTATTCCATCCAGAAATTTATCTGCCAGAGTATACAACATAGCCATCACTTTATCCGCCATATCATTATGCTCTTCTTTCGCTATTAGAATTCCTTCTTTAATCTTATCCTTACGGCTCATCTGGCCACCCATAAGTGGTGTCATACTAAGCTGTGCGATGCCATCTTCTGTAAAATCCAAGAATGTAAACTCAGATTCACCCGCCTTTCCTTCTTCTATATCCCCATTTTATCACAATGTAATATAAAAATCATCTTAAAAGTTTATAAATTTATCAAAAAAAGAAGCAAACCACGTTATATAATGATTTGCTTCTTTCTATATTTAGATTCCTCTCACCAGAGGAATCTCATTCTCTTTACTGCTGTGTAGTAGTATCAGCTGTGCCTTCGGTTGTAGTTCCATCTGCTGCAGTGGTATCTGTCGCAGACTGTGTCTCGGCTGCTACTGTACCTGGCTCGGTCACAGCTTCTGTGGAAGTGCTGTCAGTGCTTGTGCTTCCACTAACCGGTGCATCAGCCTCCTCCTGCGTTACCACCTCGCCGTTACGGACTTTTTCCATAAGGCTCTTCGCCTTATTTACTGTGTCGTAATCCGGAACCATAACGTATGCCTTCTGGCTCATGGAATATGGTTTCTCAGTAGCACCAGTTCCATTTACACTATAGGAAACGATTGTCCAGTCGCCGCCGTTCGTAAGCTGCTGCTGAAGGATCTGTGCAATCTCTTCATATGTGATGTTAGTACCGAAGCATCCATCCAGACTGGAAAGAATGGAGGAATAGCTGGTAAGGATTTCCGGAGAAAGTGCCTTCTTCACAACACCACGGATAACCTCCATCTGGTTCTTACCACGCTGGCGGTCACCCTCCTGGAATGCGTAACGCTCTCTTGCAAAGATAAGCGCCTGCTCACCATTCACATAATTCTCACCCTTGTTAAAATGATAACCCAGAATATTCTTGGAATCAAAATCATAATCTGAATTAACGGTAATTCCGCCAAGTGCATCGATTACCTTCACAAATCCACCGAAGTTAATTCGGAAGTAATAATTAATGTCAATATCATACAGCATTCCCAGAGTATCCATACACACATCGATTCCATAAATACCGGCATGTGTCAGCTTATCCGGTGCACCTCCGGAAATAGAAAGCGGTACAAAGTAATCACGAGGTGTGGAAACCAGCAGGATCTCATGTGTATCTGTATTCACAGTGGCAATAATATTTACATCGCTTCGGCTCTTAGCTGTCATCTCACCTCTGGTATCAATACCGCTGAGATAGATGGTGTAAACCTTACCGCCATTAGCAGTGGTGATCGGCTCTACAGGGGTGGACTCTTCTGCAGACTGAATTGTGGATTCAACATCTACCGTTCCAACCTCTTTTATCTTGGTGCTGAAATCTGTGTATCCGTCCATATCCTCGTATACACTAAGATATCCGCTGTTCAGCAGCATGGCATTTACTTCACCGTTCAGGATTCCGTCAGCAAGCTCTGTCAGACCTGCGTATTCCTTAGTCTGTACTTCTGTACCAAACTGGCTGTTCAGATGTGCTACAGCACCATCTGTATTCTCACGGTCAAGTGAGGAAAGGATACCATAAGTATATCCGGCAGTTGCCTCTACAGAATCAGCGGCGTCATCGTTCTTTACATAAACAGCCATCTGTGTGATCTCAGTAGTCTCACCGGAAATATTGCTGATGGCGGATCTTGTCTTATTAATATAGAAACCGCCGAATGCCAAAATGGCAATCATGATCACTGCCAAAACAGTTCCGCCAATAAAGCGGCCTGTGTATCTGGTATGCCATACCAGCAGCCAGATTATCGCTGCGATCACCGCAAGTACAATGCCGATGATCAGCATATAAATGGTGGGAACCATCTTGGTCATTGCCAGAAGTCCCATAAAAACAACAGAAAGCATAATGACGATGATGGTGATCACCGCGCCTGGTATCCAGTCGTTTCTTCTTCTCCTTCTACTCATCTTTTAGCTCCTTTTTTATTTCTTTTGTCATTAAGGGCTGCTGCTTACTTTATAGCCAGCCCCATCAAAAGCATATCTTATATTTTATACGCTGACAACTGGAAAATCAAGTTAAATAGTGTTATAATACGAAAGATTTATAAAATTTTTTTATGAAAACGTTATAACTTCCAGGACGCGGACAGGAATATGACGAAATCAACCGTATCCGGCAGGATAAATATTCGCCAGATGGTTGCAGACCACAATGGGCGGCATGTTATGCAAATATCTTTTAAATGCAATATTCTGCCAATTTAAGGAGGAATTACAATATGACAAAACAAGAGTTTCAGGAACTGACACAGAATATTGTTCTTCTGGACGGCGCTACAGGTTCCAACCTGATGGCAGCCGGTATGCCGAAGGGTGTATGCACAGAGGAATGGGTGCTGGCGCATAAGGATGTGATCCAGAATCTTCAGAGAGCTTATGTTGAAGCGGGAAGCAATATTATCTACGCTCCTACTTTTGGCGGCAACCGTGTAAGCCTTACCATGCATGGTCTGCAGGACCGTATGGAGGAGATCAACCGCACTCTGGTTTCCTATTCGAGAGAAGTCGCTGATGCGGCAGACCATAAGGTTTACGTTGCTGCAGATATTACCACCAGTGGTAAAATGATGGCTCCTGCCGGGGAGATGACCTATGAGACAGCTTTCGAAATGTATCAGGAGCAGATTGGAATTCTGAAGGATTCTGGCGTGGATCTGATCGTTGCTGAGACCATGATCAATATTGAAGAGACTCTGGCAGCTGTGGATGCTGCTTCTACAGTTTGCGAGCTGCCGATTATGTGTACCATGACGGTAGATGCAGACGGAAGTATTTTCAGCGGTGGAAATGCTATCGAGGCTGCTGTTTCCCTGGAGGCTGCAGGTGCAGATGCTGTGGGCGTGAATTGCTCTGTTGGTCCGGATCAGCTGGTTTCTGTTATCCGCAATATTAAAGAAAATGTCTCCATCCCGGTCATTGCCAAGCCGAATGCCGGTATGCCGTTCATTGATGATAAGGGAAACGCCGTTTATTCCATGAAAGCGCCGGATTTTTCCAGACATGTGAAAGCTCTGATTGATGCAGGTGCCGGTATTGTAGGGGGCTGCTGCGGTACTACACCGGAATATATCAGGGAAGTGGCGAAGATGATCGGACGATAAAATACATAAGCCACTGTAGAACGTCACAACTTAGTTGACGCTCGGTAGTGGCTTTTCTTCTTTATCTCCGAAATTACTCTGATGTTTCTCCGATGTTTTCTCCGATGTTCCCTTCGGAGTATTTTACACTCACTTCACCTTAATCGCCTTCTTCGGGCACATTTCCTGACAGCAGAAGCAGCGGATACATTTCTTATAGTCATAAACTGGCGGCTGTTTTTTTCCATTTCGGAAATCTACTGCTTTGCCTGGAACAGGACAGCTGTTTACGCAAATTCCGCAGCGTACACATTTATCCGCTTCAATATAGGGTTTCTTCTGAAATATATTTAAAGCTTTTGCAAGCTTTGTCCAGATATTGCTGCGGACTTTGGTACGATCCACGTTAAAGTGTGGATTCCCGTATTGTTCCACTAATTCCTTCATGGAAATCATACTGCACTGCGGTCTCATTCCCCAGGCAGGTTTCTCTGCAGCATTTTCTCTGCTCCTGTCATTCTTGATTCTGCCCTCACTTCCGTGTTCGATTCTGTCCTTGATTCTCTCCTCTCTTCTGCCATTTTTCAGCCAGGTGCTCTCATCTTCTTCCATCCCGGAAGCCAGAATAACTTCAATATTCTCTTCCATATAATTCCCCAGTCCCATCTTCTCCCCATGATAATTGGTGGGTACCATTTCCGGCTTCAGGTAGACCAGTCTTGCAAATACGCTGTCAAGTGCCACTGGATCCATAGACATAAGAATCATGTTCATGGCCACCGGATCTCCGGAACCTGGTCCATTTCCCTCCATTGCAGTAATTCCATCCATAATGTAGAGTCTGGGCTTCACATACTGGTTCAGATCAATGAGCATGCGGGCAAAGCTGTCCGCACTTGGATATTTTGTGTGACCAATTGCTTTGTTTTTTCCATAGATGAAGCCGTAACTATTCTTCACAGCACCTGTAATGCGCTCCAGGGCATGGGTTTTCATCTTGGAAAGGGATATGACGCAATCTGCTTCTAATAATTCCTTCGGGAGAATAAACTCTTTTGCCTGAGTTCCCTCCGGATTATCCACATGCACACCCTTGGTATAGTCAATAGCCGGAATCTGGTATTTCTCCAGACAGGTGTCCATTCCGGTGCCCTGGATGACCTGCCTGGTGGTGCCATGGCCACAGGAATCTGCCAGTACGATATTTTCATATTCCTCTTCTCGCAGGATCCGGGCAAAAGCGCCCACTACTACAGGATGGGTAATCACCGCTTTTTCTACTTCTGCTTTTTTCAGAAGATTGGGCTTCAGAAGGATTTTTTCTTCTTTATTTATAAAAGATTCCAGACCACCAAGCTGATCCAGACCGATTTTCAGGAGGGTATATATTTTTTCCTCATCATAATCGTCGCAGCGCAATACGATTACTTTACTTTTCTTATCCATGAATTTACCTTTTTTGCAAATCTGGCGTATTCAAAACATTACTCCGGATCTGGCACCTTCTTTTTATTCTCTCAATCTTCCACACGGGCTGCCCGGAGCGCCTTTCTCACCGGCAAAATACATGCAGGTACCACAGACAGTGCATCCACGCCCATCCTGAGAAAGGTTTCTGTCAGCCTGGTGTCTGCTGCCAACTCTCCGCAAAGGCAGACCTTGCAGTTCTGGGCATGCCCCGCTTCCACGATCATCCGGATCATTTTTAAAATAGCCGGATGATGATCATTATACTTCTTCTGAAGCAGTGGATTCTGACGGTCCATTGCCAAAGTGTACTGGGTCAGGTCATTGGTTCCGATTCCAAGGAAATTTACCCTCTTCGCCAGTTCTTCCCCGATCATCACAGCAGCCGGGGTTTCCATCATAATACCTGTCTGAATCTCTTTAAACGGTATTCCCACGGCCCGCAATTCATTTTTCACCTCTGCCACCAGCACTTCGATTTCATCCATTTCCTCTTCCCCGCAGATCATAGGGTACATCATTCCCAGATTGCCGTACCAGCTGGCACGGTAAATGGCGCGTATCTGCGTTTTAAAAAGATTTTTCCGATCCAGACAAAGACGAATCCCACGGTTTCCCATAAGCGGATTGGTTTCTTTCGGAATTTCCAGGTAAGAAGCCTGTTTATCCGCGCCAAGATCCGCAGTACGAATGATAACCAGACGGTCACCCATTGTCTGGGCTGTTTTTTTATACGCCTGAAAAAGCTCCTCTTCTCCAGGATAGTTTTCCCTGCCAAGATACTGAAACTCGCTCCGAAGAAGACCAATTCCACGTGCACCGTAATAGAGCGCACTGTTCAGGTCGTCCAGGTTACCGATATTTGCATATATTCCCACTTTTCGTCCGTCTTTCGTCACATCTTCTGCATCCTTTAGCTGCAAAAGAGCTTCCCGCTCCACCAGATCAGCTTTGCGGCGGATTTCATATTCTTTGCATACTTCTCCATCTGGTTCCAGATAAAAAGTACCGGTATAGCCGTCTATAATGGCAATGCTGTCTTCCCACTCTTCTTCTGACTGCGGAATTCCGATACCGGTCACGCAGGGAATGTCCATGTTTTTCGCAAGGATTGCCGCATGGGAAGTGGCAGAGCCGCTACGGGTAACAATCCCCAGAAGCTTCACCTTATCCATCTCCATCAATTCTGCTGGTGACAGGGTTTCTGCTGCCAGAATCACCGGCTCCTCGCCAAGGTCGATCCGGTTTTCATCCTCTCCCAGAATTTCAAGAAGCAGATTGGATACACGGCTGACATTGTAGATTCTATCCTTTATGGAAGGATCATTCAGGCTGGAAAAGGTGCTTTCAAGTTCATCTCTGGTGGTCTGCACCGCATAGGCGGCTGTTACCTTTTCTCCGGTAATCATGCTTTCCACCGCCCGAAGGAAGCTGCCCGAGCCAAGAAGCTGGGCCTGCTCCAGAATTTTCGTGTCTGACATTCTGTCATATTCTTCTTTTAAAGTCTGCATCACATGTCTTCTTGCCACATCGAAGCTTCTCAGTTCCCTTTTCACATCATCTGCCTGATGCTGGCGGATCTGATATTCTCCCTTCCGGTAAAATCGAATTTTCCCAATGGCAATTCCGGCAAATGCAGAAGAACCTTTATATATTTCCATCTTGTGTCTCCTCGTTATTTGTCACTTAGTCAGGTATTGTGAATCGCCACAAGCTACATAAATGCAGGTCGAAATTTTATAATCTTCAACAGGATAGTATACTTATAAATACTCTTGTGATGCCTTAATATACTCACTTAATGTCAATGGAAGCCCATGTCTTTTTATGACATCTGCACAATATTTTTTATAAATAGACTTTAATCCCTTGCTATTTGAACTGTCATTCTGTTGTGCGTAATACACAAATGCCTGAAGTATAATAATGTCAAATGTTATAATATCTATATTCTTCAGATCTTCCAATTCTCTTGCCACATTATCAACCATAATTTCTTTTGAGCAAAAATAATTTATATTGTAATATGCAGCATATGCCAAACTATAAACCTCTCCTCTGTCTTTAGAACGCCCTCTTTCATAGTTAACTAATTCATGCTTCGATATATTATTAAAAATTGTTGTGTATTTAGGGTCTTTTCCATATAATCCATCTTCTTTGACTATCGTAATGTTTTTTCCTATATAACTATCAACAAAATTACGAGATTCTTCGTCTAATTCTTTGTATACCTCTTCATGAATATAAATATCCGTAAAACTTTCAAATAAAGGTTTTATATATAATCGCTTTATATTTTCAAATGAACAATTTTTATCTGAAGTTCTTTCCGATATTCCAACCATAAAAATATTGGCATCAAAAATGATTGGCTTGTTAAGCAAATCATGCAAAGCTGTCTTTTTTAACGGTGTATACATATAAACTCACCCCCGCTTCGCATTTATAATAGAAAATAATTCTTCATCATCCTCTTCTTCATCATCAGAAATTTCATCTTGTTCAACTAACTCATTGATAAGATCCATATCTAACGAGAGAATTTTTGCATCCTCGATAATGTCTTCTTTTGATGCATTACCAGTAATAAATGATGTTTCCATATCCTGATACGTTTTACTATACGGAATAATAAAATTATTCACTGTACCATATAACATAGAAACAGGTTCACTAAATATTTGAATTTCTTGAAGTACTTTTTTAATAAACCCATAGTTTTCAATATATTTTTCTACATTTTCAGTAAAATGTTCCTCTTCGAGTCTATAAATAACTGCTTTAAGTGGCATTTGATATTTTACTGTCATCACAATAATAAACGAAGCAATCTGATTAAAATTCAATGATTTAAAATCTGTTGCTCGCAGACTTCTGCAATAATCCCTGACTTCACGATTTAAAGCCTCCTCTGGAAATAATATCTCAGCTGCAAATCTGCATGCTTTCTTTTCATTTACATCCTTAAGCATACTAAAATCGCAAATGTATGGTTTCTCCTTAAACACCTGATAGTCCTTAATATAATGATAGAATTCATGTGCTGCTGCAAAAGCCTGATTTACCAATGGCTTATTACTATTCAATATAATGTATGCTCTTTCTTTTCCCATTGTTGGAATATACAACATACCATCAATTTTGTCTGATTCAAATGAAACCAGTTCGAATCTAATATCACTGCTCTGTTTTTGAATCCAGTTAAACACTCCTATTCCCATTGGAGCAGAAGCATAATCAACTCTTTTTTCCCTGGCTAGTTTTTTTATTGCGTCAATCTCGTCTAAAGAAAGCGAAGTTGTATTAAAATCATATTCTTTTTGATAATATTTTTCAAATAATTCATTGTTATCAATCGACGACATAACTACCTCTCTTTGCAAGCATTTCATATTTTTCCTTGATTCTGATACGTTCAGCCATTTCCTCAATTTTTAGCTTATCAGATTCCTCAAGACTACCCATAAGATATACAAGCGCATCTGTTGTAGATTCAACAAAATAATCATCAGCCTTTTCTCCTGTTAAACTACAAATTTTGCTTAACAAATCAATGGTAGGCACCTGTTTACCATTTTCCAATAATGAAAGAGTAGGTCTTTTAATATCAAGTTTTTGAGCAAAAACCTCCTGAGACTCTTTTCCTCTAAGAGCGACTAAGTCTTTACAAAATTTTTCTAAATTAAATTCCTTCATATCAAACCTCCCAAAAACTGCATGTTAATTATCTTAACAAAATCATCTATAACTGTCAATGAATTCGTTAGTGTTTTTAACATCATTATACGTCATATTATGCTATGTTGACAATATTTTTAACATCATATTTGAAAATAATTCAAAACTGAATCTATTTCACAGTTACAAATCCAGAGTAAAAGAGCCTGCAAAGAAAATCCCCCAATGTTTCCAGGGGGCATTCTCTTATGCAGACTCTTTTTTAATTCTTACCGTAATAACAGTAATTCACTCACTTAATCGCAGGCAGCCTTAAACTCAGTCCAGTTCTTATTATACTGTTCCTCAGCTTCCTGACTTACATTCTTAATACTCTCTCCACTTGTTACACTGTCCGGAACCACCAGGTTCTCGTCTACCAGCTCGTCTGCAGCCTTGTTGGTGCAGTAGTAACCGATATAATTGAAGCACTGCGCCGCAACCTCCGGTCTTAAAATGTAATCTACAAACTGGTAAGCTGCCTCTGCATTGGGAGCCTCGCTTGGAATAAACATTCCCATAACACCGAAGCCAAGACCTTCCTCCGGATAAACCACTTTCAGATCCGGGTTCTCTGCCAGAGCTGCAGTTACCTGGGATGTGTAAAGGAACGCTACAGAAGCCTCTCCGTTGAGCAGAGCATTCTGGGTGTTGTCATCCTGGATCATACGCACATTGGGTGCCAGCTCTACCAGCTTTTCACCAGCTTCTGCAATGGTATCTACGTCTTCTTCATTCATACTCTTACCCATGGTGAGAAGAGTAATGCCGTTGATCACACGGTAGTTGCCGATCAGCGCTATGCTGTCCTCCAGAGACGGATCCCACAGATCAGAATAGCCCTTAATGTCAAGATCAACCTCCTCCGGATCGTATACGATCAGTGGAATACCTGCGCCATATGGCACGGTGTACTCGTCCTTCTCATCATAGAACTGTCCCTGGTAAAGAGGATTGATGTTTCCCCAGTTGGAGATTTTGTCTTTGTCAAGCTTGGTGGCAAGACCTTCTTCCACGATTTTCTCAAGGATGTAGTCATCTGCGATTACCACATCATAGTCTCCGCCTTTTGCCATGGAAACCTTCTCCAGCATGGTTTCGTCAGTGTCAAAGTTGGAATATACAATCTTACATCCGGTCTCTTCCTCAAAGCCGTCCAGGACCTCCTGTGGGAACATTCCCTCCCAGGTATAAAGGACAAGCTCGGAGTCAGCTGCGTATACAGGTGACAGGCTGCCACAGATTGCTGCTGCAGCAAGAATTACCGCAAATACCTTTTTCTTCATAATCATTCTCCTCTTCTTCAAAAACATAGCCGGCTTCTGCCAGCCACGTTTCCGTTTTTATAAATTTCCATGTTTACTCTGCCTTGATCTTCGTCCACAGCTCCGCATATTTCTGCTTGATCTTCGGTTCCTGATAACGGAAGATCTCGCTGTTCGGATTTTCAAAATCCGGGATATAGGAGGAAACGCCCTCATACTCTCCGGTGATCATAGTTTCGTAAACACTCTTTACAGGAGAAGTATAACCTACTTCTTCCGTATTGGAAAGAGCAGATTCTTCATTTAGCATAAAATTAATAAACTGATGGGCAAGCTCTGTCTCATTGCAGTCCCTTGTGATAACCATTGCATCATACCAGTTGTTGGTTCCCTGACTCGGTGTGAAGTAATCCATATTCGGATTTTCGCTTATAATATAAGAACCATCTCCGGAATAAACAACTGCCATAGCCTTGTTTCCGGAAATCATATTGTCAATGACGTCATCACCTGCGTAAATCGGGTCCATGGTATTTCTCTGGTCAACCAGCCACTGGTAAGCTTCCTGGATCTGATTCTCATCTGTAGTATTCATGGAATATCCAAGAGCCTTCAGTGCTATCATAAAGGAATCCCGCTCAGAATCATACATGTAAATATTTCCTTTATATTTGGTATCCCTGAGAAGATCCCAGCCCTCCTGAAGATCTGCCGGATCAACCACAGTCGTATCATAAAGAATACCAACCGTTCCCCAGAAATACGGGCAGGAATAACGATTTCCCGGATCATAGCTTTTATTCATGACCTCATCCATCAGGCTGCCCTTATTCGGGATCAGATCCCAGTCAATATATTGTAAATAATCCTCTTTAATCAGACGCTCGATCATATAATCAGAAGGGATCAGCACGTCATAGGACTCACCGCCGGAAAGCTTGGTGTACATCATTTCGTTGGATTCGAAGGTTTCGTAAACTACAGTACAATTATATTCCTGCTCAAACTGTGTCAGAAGATCCAGATCCATATATTCTCCTGCATTATAAACCTTCAGGACATGGTTCTCCGCTGCACTGCCTCCGCACTTGATCAGTCCGAAGCCAAGGGCGAAAACCAACAGAAGGGCGATCACGCGCTGAATCTTTTTTGCATGCTTGCTGGCATGCTTTTCCAGGAGCTTTGGAAGCACGTTGGCAAAAACCATGACAAGCACAATGACCAGGATTACAATTGTGGACAGGGCGTTGATGGTAGGGTTGATTCGTTTGGTCATATTATAGACCACAATGGAAATATTCTTTACACCGTTTCCGGATACAAAGTACGAAATTACGAAATCGTCAAAGGACATGGTAAATGCCAGCAGCGCACCGGCGAAAATGCCGTCCTTGATCATGGGCACGATTACCTTGGTCAACGCCTGGAACGGGGTTGCTCCAAGATCCATGGCTGCATTTGCCAGGTTCGGGTCAAGGCTTCGCACCTTGGGATAAACACTGGTGATCACATATGGCGTGCAAAAGGAAATGTGCGCCAGAAGCATGGTAAAGTACCCTTTCCGGAAGCCCAGTGAAGAAAACAGAAGCATCAATCCGATTGCGGTAACAATATCCGGGTTCAAGATGGGCAGGTTGTTGATATTTAAAAGTGTTTCCTTTAACACCTTCCTGGACTTGGAAAGACCAATTGCAGTGATGGTTCCCAGCACTGTGGAGATCACAGTTGCCAGGATGGCGATAGTCACAGACACGTAAACCGCTTTACTGACTTCTGTATTATGCAGCAGCTCTGTATACCATCTCATGGAAAATCCCGTAAACCTGGTCAGGGATTTGGAGGAATTAAAGGAAAAAATCATGGTCACCAGGATTGGCAGGTAAAAGAATACCAGACAGATGGCCACATAAAATCTCTGAAAAAAGCTTGTTTTTTTCTGCATGATACTCTCCTATTCTCCTTTTTCCTTGTCCATCCGCTTCATCAGACTCATGGAGATCAAAATGATCACCGCCAGAATCATGGAAATGGCACTTCCAAAATTCCAGTCTCCAACTGAGATAAACTGGGACTCGATCAGGTTACCGATGAGCATGTACTGTCCACCTCCCAGAAGCTTCGGGATAACGAAGGAGGAAATGGCAAGAAGGAAAACCATCATAATACCATTTACCACCCCTGGCAGGGACAGCTTCCAGATTACCTTCCAGAAGGTCTGGAAACGGTTGGCTCCCAGATCGTAGGCTGCCTCGATCAGGGATTTGTCCATTTTATTTAAGGAAGTATGGATAGGAATGATCATAAAGGGCATAAAGTTGCAGATCAGACCTACCATTACGGAAAAATCCGTATACATCATGCTGATAGGTCCCAGTCCGATTTTTGCCAGAAGGTTATTGATGATTCCGTTATCTGCAAGAAGATTCATCCACGCATAAGTACGAAGAAGCATGTTGATCCACATTGGAATGGTTACCAGCATAATGAGAAGTCCCTGGACTTTCTCAGAGCATCTCGCAATGATTAGGGCAAGGGGATAGCCAAGCACCAGACAGATAAAGGTGGTGAGAAGTCCCAGCCAGAAGGATTTCAGGATCACATTCAGGTAGGTAGCTTCCAGGAATTTGGCAAAATTTCCCCAGGTGAAGGAAAGTGTCATTACTTCATTTCCTTCTGTGGTGAACGCATACAGGGCAATGAGAAACAGTGGGATCACAAGGATAACAATTGCCCAGATAAAGTAAGGAATGATCAGGCGCTTAAACTGTTTCATCAATAAGCTCCCATTCTGTACATGACGTGAATGTCTTCCGGTCCAAATTTCAGTCCTACCTGGCGGCCCACTTCCGCATAATCGGTGGTCTGAACTTTATAGGTGCGCAGTTCTGTTTCTACGAGAATTTCGTAATGAACGCCTTTGAAAGTGACGTTTCGGACAACACCGTTGATTTTCGCCTGAGATGGTTCCACAATGTCAAGATCCTCAGGACGAAGCACAACCTCGATTTCCTCATTATCTTCAAAGCCTTTGTCCACGCATTCGAATTCAAATCCGTCGAACTGAACCAGATAATCTCTGATCATAATTCCTTCTATAATATTGGACTCTCCAATGAAGCCTGCTACGAAACGGTTTTCGGGCTCGTTGTAAATATCGGTTGGAGAACCGATCTGCTGAATTTCACCGTTATTCATAACGACCACAGTATCAGACATGGAAAGGGCTTCCTCCTGGTCATGCGTAACGTAAATGAAGGTAATTCCAACCTCCCGTTGGATTTTTTTCAGCTCAATCTGCATCTGTTTTCGTATTTTCGCATCCAGGGCGCCAAGAGGCTCGTCAAGAAGAAGGATTTTCGGCTCATTTACCAGCGCACGGGCAATGGCAACTCGCTGCTGCTGTCCACCGGAGAGCAGGGTGACATCTCTTTTTTCGAAGCCCTCCAGGCCTACCATTTTTAGCATTTTGGTGACTTTCTGGGCGATCACGTCCTTGTCCACTTTTTTCAGATTCAGACCGAATCCAATGTTCTCTGCCACATTCAGATGGGGAAAAAGGGCATATTTCTGGAAAACGGTGTTTACCTCTCTCTTATATGGAGGCAGCTTGGAAATCTCAATTCCGTTAAACAATACTTCGCCGCCGCTTGGCTCCTCGAAGCCTGCAATAATACGAAGGGTTGTGGTCTTTCCACAGCCACTTGGTCCCAGAAGGGTGAGAAACTCGTTCTCATAGATGTCCAGATTGATTCCGCGGAGAACCTGCTGGTCATCAAAATTTTTTGTGAGGTTTTTCAACTCTATGAGTTTGTTCATTCGTGTGCTCCTTTCCGTCCCTAAGTGGAAATATCCATATATTTCCTTATGCCGTGAAAAAACCGGCTTTTATCAGGTGATTTTTTCGCTGATTCCTGTGAGCAGACTACTTATACTTCCTCTTTAACTTCTTTATAAGAGAGTAAACAAGAAGAATCACCACTGTAAAAGCCAGCATAATCGTGCACAGGGCATTGATTTCCGGCGTGACACCGGTTTTGATCTGAGTGTACACCTTAATTGGCAAGGTAGACAATCTCGGACCGTTAATAAAAATACTGATTACCACGTCGTCCATGGACATGGCAAAGGCAAGCAATGAGCCGGACGCAACAGCTGGCATGATCAGTGGCAGCGTAACGTCAAGAAAGGCTCTCATGGAAGTAGCTCCAAGATCCCGGGCAGCTTCCTCAAGGGAAGGATCCATGCCCACAAGTCTGGCTTTTACTTCCATCAATATATAAGGAATGCAAAATACCGTATGTCCGATCAGCAGAGTAAGCATTCCGAAGGGCAGGTTCAGCATGTAGAAAAATGCCATCAGCACCATACCCAGAATAATTTCCGGTATCATAAGGGGCAAAATGGAAATGTACTCCAATGCGCCTTTTGTTTTCCAGTGAATCCGTGACAGGCCTACAGCGCCTAAAGTTCCGATAACTGCTGAAACCGCGCAGCTGGCCACGCCAAGGATCAGGCTGTTTACCAGTGCTTCCATCATGGCACTGTCTGCGAAAAGCTTTTCGTACCACTGGAGGGAAAATCCGGTGAGACGGACAGGCAGCTTGGACTCATTGAAGGAGAAAATGATGACTACGGCTACTGGGAGGTACATTAAGAAGAAAATGATACCAAGGTATATCTTCTCAAAGCGGGTGCTCCGTTTCATGCCAAAGCCTGTATTTCTCTTCTTTCCAAACTTTTTAACTAATGTACCGTTTTTAGCCTCGGCGCCTTCACCTTGCATTTTCGGATTCAGCACTTCTATTTCATTATTTTGTGTTTTTATCATCCCAGCCCCTCCACTTCTTTCGCATTGGTGACCTTGCGGTATAGCAGAATCATCAAAGTGGTAAGGATCATCATGATCACTGCCAGAGCTGCCGCAAAGGGCCAGTTATTTCCCCGGGTCATCTGATCCTGTATCAGGCTACCTACCAGCACAACTTTGTTTCCGCCCAGGATATCTGCTATGAAAAACAGTCCCATAGATGGAATAAAGGTAAGGATCACACCGGACAAAAGTCCTGGCAGGGTCAGCTTAAAGCTGACTGTCCAGAAGGCCTTTGCCTTACCTGCCCCCAGATCACGGGCGGCTTCTACCAGTGACCAGTCCAGTTTTTCCGCACTGGAATATACTGATAAAATCATAAATGGCAGCAGTACATATATCATACCAATGATGATTGCCGGGTAGCTGTACATGATTTTCAGCGACTTCTCGATCAGGCCAAGCTTTTTCAGCACAAAATTCAGAACGCCTTTTTTCTGAAGGATGATGATCCAGCCGTAAAGTCTGATCAGGGAATTCACCCAGAAAGGAAGCATAAGAAGAAGCATAGCTTTCTTTTTGCCGCCTGCTGGTAATTTCGCCATAAAATAGCCAAAGGGATACCCGATCAGGGTAATAAAAACAGTACTTGTAATGGCCAGCTGGAAGGACTGGACAAAGGTATCCAGGTACACTGGTTCCAAAATCTTCCTGTAATTATCCAGTGTAAAAATCCACTGTACACCGTGGACTTCTCCGGGAGTGGCAAAGCTTAAGGCAACCATATAGATAAGAGGACAAGCCACAAAAATCAGGGTAAAAATGTAGAGTGGCAGAATCATCCAGATGGTGGCGCGGGTATGCCTGGTGGATGCAGCGCTCTTGCTATTGCCGCGGATATTCTTTGCAGATGCAGATTCCTGGCTGTTGCCGTGGCTGTTCTTTACAGGTGCAGATTTCTGGCTGTTGCCACGGCTGTTACTGAGACCGCCCATCACTGATTTCCTCCTGACATATCAGCAGGCTCTTTCGTCTTAAACTCCCGATCTACTACAATTGCATTTCGCGGATCAAAATACCATTTTATCTGCTGACCTGGCTGAATGTTTGCATTCATGCCAAACCGGCTGGCTGTGAGTTCTGTGCCGTCAGACAAAGCAAGCAGAACTCGCAGCTGACCTGCAGCGAAATTCTTCTCCTTCACAGTTGCGTGAAGATGTCTGCCAGTTCCCTCAGCTTCATTTTGCTCAACTACATTTTCCATTTCAGCTTCATCCAGCAGAATATTTTCGCTTCTCACAGCCAGGGTAAGCTGCTCTCCCACCTTTACAGTCTCTTCTGTATAAACGGAAACAGTGTCATTTCCTATTTCAACCTGTGCATAAGAACCATTTATTTCTGCAACTTTTCCTTTTAAAATATTGGCATTTCCCACAAAGGTTGCCACATAGCTTGTTTTCGGATGGTTGTAAATCTCATCCGGAGTGCCGATCTGCTCAAACTGCCCCTGATTCATTACCACGATCCGGTCGGACATATTAATGGCCTCTTCCTGGTCGTGGGTGATATAGATAAAGGTAATTCCAAGCTTCTTCTGCAGTCGCTTCAGTTCCAATTGCATCGTCCGTCGAAGCTGTAGATCCAGAGCTCCGAGAGGCTCGTCCAGAAGCAGTACACGTGGATTATTTGCCAATGCTCTTGCAATGGCTACACGTTGCTTCTGTCCACCGGAGAGCTCCGCAGGTTTTCGTTTCTCGAAACCTTCCAGCTGAACCAGCTCCAGCATTTCCTTAACCTTTTTCTTTATATCCGCTTTTGATACTTTTCGTATTTTCAGACCATACCCGATGTTATCCGCCACGTTCATATGGGGAAAAAGGGCATAATTCTGAAATACCGTGTTCACATCTCTCTGGTTTGGCTCCAGATTCGTCACATCTTTCCCCTCCAGCCATACACTTCCGCTGTCCGGCTGCTCAAGTCCTGCGATAATGCGAAGAGTGGTCGTCTTGCCGCAGCCGGAAGCACCCAGCAAGGTGACGAATTCCCCCTGATCAATTTGCAGATTGATTCCCTGTAGAACATATTCTTCTGATGTAAAACTTTTTTTCAGATTTCTTAATTCAAGAAATGAGTCAGACATTTGTCTCCTCCTTTCTGGAGCGTGTTTGAAAATTATTCCTGCAGGCTTCCACAAATTGTGACACGCATTTTGAAGAAAGCCTTTTTTAACACGCTCTGCTGTAATGTTAAGTGAAGTACGAAAAAAATACGGGATACCCCTATAGCCATACATTCAGAAAATCTCTATATAAACACGGTGCATGTTTATATAGCGCCATTACTGTATATTGCTATATCGGTAACCCGTATTCCCATATAATTCTTCAAAAAAAGGTACAACTTTTCTAAAAAGCCTGGGGCGGAATAACCTGACATGTACCTCATCTCCTTTGTTTGCAATCAAGGTGTATTCTATCATAGAATGAATCATTTGAAAACAGTTATTTTCCCATTGATAACATATTTTTTCATTTTCATTTAACAGATCAGGAGCAGAACCAAATTGGCTCTGCTCCCTTGCAAAATGTTATCCAATATTATATTTTTTACGTATTTCTTCTTTATCTTCTTCAGAAATTTTAAGTGCATCCATAGCCTGATCCACAGACCAGTTCATTGTTTCTGTAAGAGTTTTAATTGAAGAAACCAAACTCTCGCAAACTCCTTTTTCATAATTTCTCTGTGCTACATCGTCAAGAACATGTCCCACATCTGTTACCTCACTTTCTAAATCCATTTCCATTTGGATTCCAAAATCGTCCTGCAAAATCATCCTTTTCTCTGAAGCATTCCGTTTATCTGAAAGTAAAACTTCCAACATTCGCAGGATGCCAGACGCTTCTTTATCATATGCATCCCCAAGGCATATAATCACATTTGTCAGAAGATCGTAATTTTCTTCTTTTTCATGTACATTTCCTATCATATTTTCCTCTTTTAGAGAATACCGATTAATTGTATTTTTTCGGTAATTTGGAGGATTTATACATATAAATACGTTATATACCTTCTTTATCTTTTCGTAATGTGAGTTTGTAAAAACCGTTCCATACTGTGAAGAAACCATCCTACAACAATAATAAATGCTACGCTTAATGATGGGATACCCAGGATAATAATTATTCTGAGGTTCCACATTAATGATCAGACTCAATCGATTGTCAGTGCCTGGTATCAATGCACTAAAGCGAATATCATAGGTTACTGTTCCTTCCGCTATGGTCGTATCTTCAGTAGATAGTCCTTTTATCAATTCGGGAGTTTCTTCATCCGGATATACTGGAATTTCAGAAACATACAAATCTCCTTCTATGTATTTCTCTGCAATTTCCTGTATTGCACACTCCCTGTACTCCTGCAGACAGCTTTTCATAATCCATGCAAGAATAATCTTGTTTGACAATAATTTCTTACATGCGTTATCATACGCTGCCTTTTCTCCTGCGGTAGAAAGCATTTTTGACAATTTGTTTGGTACTTTCATTCACCACAAGCCTTTCTTTATGAACTTTATCTACATTTTTATAATAACACATACTGCGTTCTTAAATCTATAAAACTTTTATTAAAAATATTAACTGCCTTTCTTTATTCACACTATCCATTTAAAGATATTTATTGAGCTTTTTCCAACACCATGATACAATAGCTTCAAGGGTTTTTACTACATTTGAGGAGGTTTACCATGAAAGAAATTACAGCTGTAAAAATTAATCCAACAGATTTTGCGCCCTTTGGCACCTACTGTTCCATGACTGAACCGGAAGGTTATCCTTTACAGGGCGAAATCCACAAATTTTATCCCGATCGTATCTCAGGTACCTGTATGGGAAGTATGGGATTTTCTCCCATTGCCGTACGCAAAGATGAGCGAATCGTTAAGATGGCAGAATACCACACAACCACCTGGGAAGGCATCGTAGCTCTGGATGATGATATGATCATTCATGTTGCTCCTGCATCTGCCGGTACGCCAGTCCCGGAACTTACAAAGGCCTTCCTTGTTCCCAAAGGATGTATGGTAAAGATCAATGCCGCTATCTGGCATTTATGTCCTCTGCCTGTAAACAACGATGTCCTTCATGCAATGATCATTTTACCGGAATGTACTTATGCCAATGACTGTACGGTAGTTGAGTTTGAGGAAAAAGACTGGTTTAAAATCGTATAATCAGAATTTTCACCCACGATAAATCAGAATTTTTACCCAAGATTTTCTTGACAAATGGCTGCTTATAACTTAAAATATCTTTTGTGTCTGATAAGTGTATAAATTTTTATACACTTATCATTCCATAAGCTGGAATAGCTCAGTCGGTAGAGCACTTCACTCGTAATGAAGGGGTCGTGAGTTCGAGTCTCATTTCCAGCTTTTTTTATTTGCATCAAATAGATATTCCTAATCTGCTTCGCTGCTTACTTATTGTAAAAAGATTCAAAAAGACTGCATTCCTCACATCTGAAATTCAGATATGTAAATGCAGTCTTTTTTGCTATTTTATTACTTATTTGCTATTTCTGTCTGCTTTGTTATTGTCATTTTTTACTGTGGCTCTTTTCTTCACTGTTTCTGCCTTTTTCTCTGCCTTGACAGCTTCTTCTACTTTCGTAGCTTTTTCTTCCTTTACTGACTTCTTTGCTGGAGTTTTTGCCTTCACAGTCCTTACCAGTTTTCCTACAGTCTTATCTTTCGCAGTCTTATCTTTCGCAGTCTTATCTTTCGCAGTTTTCGCTGCGGTCACTTTCTTCCTGGCTGGGGCTTTCCCGGGAGTGCAGCTGTAGATGCTTACACCAAGTGCCGGCAGTTTCACCTTAATAGAGTGCTCACGTTCGTCGCACTCTTCTGCTTTTGCTGTCTTCACACGAGAATTTACTACACCCTCGCCGCCGAATTCTACTGCATCGCTATTAAAGATTTCTTTATATTTTCCTGCAAAAGGCACGCCCACCTGGTAATTCTCGTAGGGTATTGCGGCGAAATTACAGATTACAAGCAGCGTTTCCTCTGGTTTCTCTGTCTTACGCAGGAAAGTGATCACATTCTCCTCGTATTTCATCAGCTGAACCCACTCAAATCCGTCATACTCATCATCCATCTGATAAAGAGCAGGCGAACTCTTATAAAGGGTATTCAACGCCTGAATGCATTTGGCAAGTCCCTCCGGCATATCAGTCCCCGGTGCCATCATTTTACAGCCAGGATGCACCATCATATAGGAATAAGCCTCTCTCACCTGTGCCAGCTTCTGCTTCTCATCTCCCGGAAGTTTCGCCATAAACTCATTCAGGCTTCCCACATCTCTGTTTCCAAGAGTCAGAATATAATGCTCAGAATATGCATATAAGGTGGACAAAGTCAGCTGGTCATGATAATTCTTCCGCAAAATCGGATCTACTGACAGATAGAATAGGAAATCTCTTGTCCATCCGCCACTCCACTTATAATCAAACCCAATGTGATCATTCTCCACACTGTCAGTCAGCTCCGGCCACAGACCATCCTCCTGTGCGATCAGAAGTGCCCCTGGATCACGCTTCTTCAAAATAGAATTCAGATGCTTCAGAAATTCAATGGCAGGAAGGTTCTCATTGGAGCCATACATATTCGGTGTCCATCCATCCTTTCTTCCATAATCCAGATAAAGCATGGCATCTACATCATCCATACGAAGCCCGTCCACATGGAAAACCTCCAGCCAGAAACAGGCATTGGAAATCAGGAAATCCATTACCATAGGACTGTCATAATTATAAAGCATGGTGCCCCACATTGGGTGGACTGCCATTTCCGGGTCTTTCACTTCATAAAGGGCTGTTCCGTCAAATTTCTCCAGACCGCCTGCGTATCTCGGGAACTGTGCCGGTGACCAGTCAAGGATCACGCCTATTCCCACCTGATGAAGCTCATCTACCAGTGCTGCAAAATCTGCTGGTGTGCCATAACGTGTGCTGACTGCAAAGTATGCAGATGTAGGGTATCCGTCTGAGCCATCCTCCAGAAATTCCATAACCGGATGAAGTTCCACATGAGTATATCCCTTTTCTTTCGCAAAAGCCACCAGCTCTTTTCCTGATTTCCACTGTCCCAGACTTGTCTCATAAATGGAAACCGGCTGCCTGCGGTCATCGTATTTCTTACGTTCAGCCATCCAGCTGCTGTCGTTCCATGTAAAATCAGAAACATCTGCCACAACAGAATTCCACAACGGTGCAGGCTGGGTTCTGTTTCCATAAGGATCTGCCTTCTGAAGGAGCACATCCCCTTTCGCCTTAATTTCATAACGATAGGCATCTCCCGCCTTTACTCCCGGGATAAAAAGTTCAAAAAGGCCTGACATGGGCATCTTGTGCATGGGGAGTGCTCTGCCATCCCAATTATTGAATTCGCCAACCACACTTACCCGAACTGCATTGGGTGCCCACACTGCGAAATGAGTGCCTGCTACCCCATTCATCACCATGGGATGTGCGCCCATTTTCTTATAGGCTTCATAATATACGCCGCCAAGGAAGGCTCTTTCATCCTCTTCTGTGAGAAGTCCGCCAAATGCGTAGGCATCCTTAAAGTTCTTCGTCTCCTTCTCAAACTCTACCTGAAATTCATAATCCGGAATTCTTCTGCCTGGGATCAGCACTGCATAATAGCCAGCCTCGTCCTCCAGCTCCATTTCATATTTCGTGCGCCCTGTAACCACTGCCGCAGCTCTGGCTTCCGGAAAAAAGCCCTGTATCAGCACACCATCCGGTGTCAGCCTGGGTCCCATCACATCTCTTGGCGCTGTCTCTTCCCCGTATACAACCGCTTCAATTTCTGGCCAGTCCATATAATCATATACTGTTTTGCTCATAAGTCTCTCCATTTCCCCGCCAATTTTCACGGACTGTCGGATTTCCGGAAAATATGTTAATATTGTTATATTTTCCCGTCGATCCGACCATAATTTTGATATTTCTATTTTACCATTTTAAGCGGGAAAAAGAAAGAAATTTGTTTGACAAATACACACCTCTGCGTTAAATTATTGATATATGATTTTGAAAACACCTAAGGAGGATTTTTCAATGAGTAATCGAAACTACGACGTAACTGCACTTGGCGAGCTTCTCATCGATTTCACAGAGAATGGAACCAGCGCACAGGGCAACCCAATCATGGAAGCGAACCCGGGCGGAGCTCCATGTAATGTTCTGGCTATGCTTGAGCGCCTTGGCAAGAAGACCGCTTTTATCGGAAAAGTTGGAAAGGACATGTTCGGAAACCAGCTGAAGGCTGCTGTGGAAGAAGTTGGAATTGATACAAAAGCTCTTATTATGGATGAAGAAGTACATACCACACTGGCATTTGTCCACACCTATCCGGATGGAGACAGAGACTTCTCCTTCTACCGTAATCCAGGTGCTGACATGATGCTGACAAAGGATGAGGTTCCGGATGACCTGATTCGCGACTCCCGTATTTTCCATTTCGGAACTCTCTCTTCTACCCATGAGGGCGTACGTGAAGCTACACGTCATGCCATTAAGGTGGCAAAAGAAGCCGGCTGTATTATCACCTTTGACCCCAATCTGCGCCCGCCACTCTGGAAATCCCTTGAGGATGCCCGTGTCGAAATTGAATACGGTCTTACCAAATGTGACGTTCTGAAGATTTCCGACAACGAAGTGGAATTCCTTTTTGATACCACAGACTACGACAAGGGCGCTGCGCTGATCGAAGAGAAATATCACATCCCGCTGGTTCTCATTACACTGGGTAAAGACGGAAGCCGCGCTTATTACAAGGGACGCCGTGTAGAGTGCGCTCCATTCCTTCAGGAGCACACCATTGAGACCACAGGTGCCGGAGACACCTTCTGTGCCAGCATCCTGAACTATGTTCTCGACCACGGTCTGGAAGACCTCTCCGACGAGAACCTAATGGAAATGCTTACCTTCGCAAACGCAGGCGCATCTCTTATCACTACCCGCAAGGGTGCTCTCCGCGTGATGCCAACTCGCGAAGAGGTTGAGGAATTTATTGCAGAAAGTGGCAGATAATCCACATAAAAAATAAAACATATAAACAATAAAAACAGGAATTCCTAACTAGAAAGAATTAGTTATTCCTGTTTTTATTATTAAAATATTTTTTTTCTTTTATTAAACATTCAGGTTGTGTTCCTTTAGCAGAACTGTTATAATTGTTATATGGGTGTTGCCATAACGGTAGGCGGTTAGTCCTTCAACAGAGGGACTGTGACCCTCTGATTACATAGAAACCCGTAAGGGAATTCAGTGGAAAGGAGGGCTAAGCCAATGAGTATTGTTGACCTTATAGCAGTTGTAAGCTTCGGCTTAACCTGCTTTACAATAGGATACACATTGGGTAAAGATGTAAATAATACACAAAAATAGCCGCCCTGTCTGTAAACTAAGCGGCAATTTTTGCTAACCAGTATATGGGCTAACCGTCTATCGGCAACACTCTTTTTCTATACTTATATTAACATTCTGTTGTCTTAATGTCAATTATCTATATTCGAATTTATTTCACCACGTATGAACCATTTATGATAATGTCCTAATATACCACAAAGGAAAATGTCCCAATGTAGTATAATGCTTCCATCAACA
>NZ_JBCOMJ010000030.1:0-68150 GCF_040924225.1 Ruminococcus sp. RTP21484sp1_RTP21277st1_D2_RTP21277_210401
CCCTTACGAAGTGTACGGATACAGAACTCTCCGTCCTCTGGCCAGCCAAATGCAATCGCATAAAGAGCATCGCCATGTGTGGTAAAACGGAAGTCCTGAGCAGTAAGAGTATCACTATGCACATCAACAGCATCGCCCTTATCAAGCTGCTCCTGGATTTTTCCCACATCATAATTGGCATCATCTACTGTAGTAGGACCTTCTGCTGCCACCTTAAATGGCCTTGTCTCATAAATTGCCTTACCGTTTAAAGCCAGCCAGTCCCCGATCTCTTCCAAAATACGCACTGCATCGGGATGGAAGGAACCGTCTGCATATGGACCTACATTTAGCAAAAGATTTCCATTCTTGGAAACAATATCGCAAAGCTGATGGATAATCCGCTCTGCTGATTTATATTTGGGATTTTGTACCATACACCAGGTAATGTTATCCTCCAGCCGGTCGTCAGACTGCCATGGGAAGTCCTTTGGGGAAGAAAATCTTCCGCACTCAATATCATAAACGCCGATATCCTTAGGATAATCCTCCTGTTTGTATGTAATGATTCCGTCCTTAATTTCTCTGGTGTTGTAATAATATTCGGCTACATCATAGCGATAGTCTTCCTGGATAATGCAGGTACGGCTGTCAAAATACACCTCATCCGGCTCATACTTGTCGATAACCTCCAACACCTTATCCCGCCAGATTTTGCAAAATGCTTCGTCAGGATAGCGATAAGGAATATAGCGATTTGTCTCAAGAGGCAGTGCAGGACCGTAATATTTTTCATTTTCCGGAATATACACATCTGCCTCATTATCCGTTGACATAAACCATCCCCACAACCACTGGTGGTGAAAGGTTGCCACTGTACGAATTCCCTGCTTGCGAAAGGCCTCTGTGCATTCTCCCACAATATCACGGTGAGGACCATAATTCATACTATTAATTGGATTAACTGCGCTGTCCCACATGGAAAAATTATCTGCATGCTCACTAACTGCACCGGCATATTTTGCGCCGGAACGCTTTACAAGAGAAGCCCACTGATCCGGATCAAATTTTTCTCCTTTGAGCATATCATAAAAGTCCTTATAGCCAAAGTCATGAAGACTTCCATAGGTTTTCTCATGATACTGGTTCTGCTCCAAGCCTTTGCAGTACATATTTCTGGAATACCACTCGTTTTGATATGCCGGAACGCTATATGGTCCCCAGTGAAAAAATAATCCAAACTTTGCATCTCGAAACCACTTTGGTGCTTCTCTTTTTACATTGTTCCAATTGACCTCTCTCATGTTTTCCAATACTCCATTCTGCCCGCAGGCGTTTTTTGTTGCACTGCCATGGGCAGGCTGAATTTATTACAATTTTATTGACTTCTTATAGAAAGACAGAAGCGGCAAAAAGGTCACTTCGTCCACTGGTGGCTGTTTAACCGGATCTGCCTGCCATACAAAGGAAAGCTCTGCTTCATCCTCCACTTCTCGTGCCAATTCCAGATAAAGATGATTTTTGTTCTCTCTGTTTCCGCGAATATGAAGGATCTCCACCTCACCCTCACTGTCTGTCAAAGTAAATCCGCTGTCTTTTCCCACTGCTGAGTAAACCAGGAAGCAATTCTTAACATGATCGCAGGTAAGCTTCAGCCAGATTCCGCTTCCCTCCAGCTGGAAGCTCTTTCTTTCCGCTTCGTCTGCTCTTTCAACCTTTACAAGCTCAGGCGGCTGATACTCTTCCTTTCCATTTAACACATGGGCACATTGCTTCGCCAGCTTTTCTCCAAGCGCTACATTAGCCTGTGCTGTATTGTGGATTCCATCGCAAAGGCTTAAATTGGAAGTTGTCAAAACAGAAACTCCCGGTATCTCCTTCGCTGCTCTTGCCTGAGCATCACGCACCATTCCCCAGCACTCGTCATTGATTCCATTGATCTGTCTGTTCAGCTGCATGGTAAAAAACGGGATCTCATATCCCAGTTCTTTTCTGGTTGCTTCCACGTACTCCCTAAAATGCTCCAGATATTTTTCTGCCGGTCCCGGATTGGTGTCTGAGCATCCCTGATACCAGAGCACTCCTGCATATTTTCCCCCGGTCTGATGAATCTTGTCCAACATATTTAAGTACAAATCTCCGTCCTTTGGATTCCATCTTTCCATAGGAGAACCGCCAAGAGAGGTCTGAATCAATCCCACAGGCATTCCCGTCATTTTCCCATAAGTCTTTCCAAACGCAAGATAAGGAGATACTCCCGGCACACCCATCTCTTCATTGGCCAGAGATCCGGCAAAAGTGCTTTCATTCATAGGGTGGCTTGCAATATCCCACTTGTTTCTGTTACGATACAAATGCACATCCATGCTAGGTGGGTCAATGCAAAAATCCCTGCTGTATCCCGCTGAATTAGATTGACCTGCAATAATAAACAGGTTTCCTACTCCCAGATGGAGCACACAATCTCCACGATAGAGCCATGTAAGATCCGGAACAGTGCTCTTTGTTTCCAGGCTGGTGTCAATCCTGTAAGGTCCCCCGGCCGGAATCTCCAGTGTCACCTCAAATTCCCCCTGAAATTTCTCATTACATGTAAAATGATCTGCATTTGTCCAGGGAATCACCGTCATATTGTCATCCTCACGCATAACTCTCACAACCGGAGTAACCCTTTCAACACCCACTTCAATTGCTGCCGGATGAACCTGAAAGTTTCCCTTTAAAGCTACAGATGCCTTACCATTCTCCTGCTGCAAAATTTCCCAATCTGCAGGAGCCTTCGTCAACGTAATTCCATGCATTTTAATTCAACCTCTCTTTCCAGCTACATAATCTATATCAAGCGGATATTCCAGGTCCGCTTCGCTACTTGCTCATAACTGAATAACTGCTTCGCAGTTTATCAGAAGGAGCTTGCTCTTTCGTCTTGTTTTTCATTATAAAGTCTTTTCAATTTCATTGGTATATTCATTTTTCAGACCATTATGTAAATTTTTCAGATAAATGAAACTGCCTGCGCCTCTTACAAGTAGTCAGAAACCAGAATTTTATGGACATAGGACAAGCCCCATGAGCACTGTCCTGACCCTTTATAGGTCAGCTTGTTCATGGGGCTTGCATATAGGAGACGGACTAAACCATCTTAAATACCAATTGTTATTTATTTGTGATCACCGAAGCCACAGCCTTCTTCCATCCGGCATACTTCTGTTCTCGTTTCTTGGCATCCATGTCCGGCTTATAGGAAACCCGGTTCAATTTTCCGAAGATACTTTCATCCCAGACACCAAGCTGCAATCCTGCCGCATAGGCCGGTCCAATAGCGGAAAGCTCCTCGGAATCCGGAACCAGAACTCCGGCATCTGCAATATTGCTCTGGAACTGCATCAGATAGTCGTTTCGGGTCGGACCGCCATCTACGCGAAGCTCCTTCACCGGAACACCAGCGTCCTCAGACATAGCCTGTACAACATCTGTAATCTGATAAGCAATACATTCAAGTGCCGCTCTTACAAACTCAGCCTTGCGGGTAGTACGGCTCATGCCTACAACAGAAGCTCTCGCCTCGCTGTCCCAGTAAGGCGCGCCAAGACCACTGAATGCAGGAACCAGATACAGGCTGTCCTCCTGAATGGCCTCTTTCGCCAGTTTACCGGTCTCTCCAGGAGAAGAAATGATCTGAAGATCGTCCTTCAGCCAGGTAATCACAGCGCCTGTATAGTTCAGGTTGCCTTCAAGCACATAGTTAACCTTGCCGCCGATTTTCCACGCAAGAGAAGTAACAACCCCATGGGTACTGAGAATTGGCTTCTCACCAATATTCATCATAATAGAAGAGCCGGTTCCATAAGTGGATTTGATCATGCCTGGCTGCAGGCATCCCTGACCAAAAAGAGAGCCGTGGGAGTCTCCCAATACGCCATGGATCTGGATTTTATGAGGAAGAAGTCCCTCGAAATCCGTCTCGCCGAAGCAGGCGTCGGAATCTGTAACCTCTGCCATATTTGCCGGATCAATGCCAAATAATCCGCAGATTTCCTCATCCCATTTCAGGTCAAAAATATTGAAAAGCTGTGTTCTGGAAGCATTGGAATAATCGGTTCTGTATTCTTTGCCCCCTGTCAGCTTATAAACCAGCCAGCTGTCAATCGTTCCATGGCAGATTTCGTGACGTTCTGCCGCCTCTTTTGCGCCCTCTTCATTTTCCAGAAGCCATGCGATCTTGGAAGCCGGGAAATATGGGGAAAGATTCATTCCGGTTTTCTGGCGGATCAGCTCTGCTGCGCCAGCCTTTTCCACACGGGCACAAATATCCACGGCACGGGCACACTGCCATACAACTGCATTTCCATAAGGCTTGCCAGTCACCTTGTTCCAGGCAAGGGAGGTCTCACGCTGGTTGCTGATTCCCAGACCAACCACATATTCCTTCTCTACTCCCTCCAGAAGCTCTTTCACAACCTCCAGGACGTTGCTGTAAATTTCCTCCGGATCATGAGACACCCAGCCTTTTTCATTGATGATCTGCCTGTGAGGGCGGTCGGTACGGCGCATAATGCTTCCTGTCTCATCGAAAAGGAGCGCCTTGGTACCCTGGGTACTCTGATCAATACTAATAATATATTTCGCCATGTTTACTATCCTCTTAAACTTTTCTATTCTCTAAAATCAACATCGCTGTACCTTAAGTCTGTTTTGTAATTAAATAATAAGCGTGCCTGACCGGATCTGCACTTTGCAGTCTGTCAGTCACGCTTAAATTTGTTTCTTATTTAATTATTATTTCAGAGCTTCCACAGCCTTCTTCGCAATACCCTCAGCATTTAATCCATAGTAATCAAATACTTCCTGTGAGTTACCTGTGATAACCGGAGCATCCGGAAGAGCCATGTTCAGCACTTTCTTCGGGCAGTTAGCACCAACAACCTGTGCAACCATAGAACCCAGTCCACCAAATGGAGCGTGCTCTTCTACCGTGATCACTGCCTTTGCATTCTTGGCAGCTTTGATAACGCCTTCAGTGTCAAGAGGTTTCACGCAGTACATATCCAGTACAGTTGCGGAAATTCCCTGCTCCTCCAGTAACTTTGCTGCTGCAAATGCCGGACGAACCATCTCGCCGCAGGCAATGATTGCCACGTCTGTTCCCTCTTTCAGAACAGTTGCCTTGTCCATTTCAAATGGGCAGTTATCTTCTGTATAAATATCCTCAACCGGATTTCTTCCCACACGGATATAAGATGGTTTCTCATCCTTCAACAGTGCCTCGATCAGATGCTTTGTCTGATGACGGTCACTTGGAAGGTAAACTCTCATATTCGGGATTGCGGACATAGCTGCGATATCCTGTGCAGAATGATGGCTCATTCCAAGTGCGCCGTAGCTGATGCCGCCGCTGATACCGATAAGAGTAACATTTGTATTGGAGTATGCCACATCAACCTTGGCCTGCTCGTAGCTTCTTGTGGATAAGAAGCAGGCTGGTGAGCATGCAAATGGTTTCTTTCCACATTTTGCAAGACCTGCGGAAATACTTACCAGATTCTGCTCTGCAATACCGGTCTCAATAAACTGATCCGGGAAATTATCTGCAAATGGTGTCATGGAAGCGGATCCTCTGGAATCGCTGCAAAGCACCATAATATCTTTGTCTTCTTTTGCTTTATCCATCAAAACTTCACAGATGGCCTGTCTATTTGGAATCTTATTCATGAAGAGCGGCCTCCTTTCTTGCTGCAAAATCCGCGATGATCTGATCATATTCTTCCTGTGTTGGAACCTTGTGATGCCAGTTTGCCTTGTTTTCCATTACGGAAGAGCCACAGCCTTTTACAGTGTTGGCAATTACAGCGGTTGGTTTGCCTTTTACAGTTTTTGCTTCTTCAAAAGCAGCATTTAACTGGTCAATATCGTTTCCGTCTTTTACATCGATCACATGCCATCCGAAAGAACGGATACGCTCATGGAGATCATCATGTCCCATAACGTCCTCTGTATTTCCGGAAATCTGAAGACGGTTACGGTCAATTACTGCACAAAGGTTGTCCAATTTGTACTGATGTCCTGCCATGAAGCCTTCCCATACAGACCCCTCTGCCAGCTCACCGTCACCCATTACGGTGTAAACACGGTAATCTCTGTTATCTTTTTTGCCTGCAAGAGCCATGCCTACGCATACAGGAAGTCCATGTCCCAGAGAACCGGAGTTCATCTCGATTCCAGGAAGCTTATTGTTCGGGTGTCCGATATATTTGGAGCCAAATTTTGAAAAATGTGCTTTAATATCTTCCAGGTCCAGAAAGCCCTTTGCTGCAAGTACAGCGTAGTAAGCCTCTACAGAATGACCTTTGCTGAGTACGAAACGGTCGCGATTCGGGTCATCCATGTTTTCCGGAGAAATGTTCATCTGGCAGAAATACAGGCTCATCAAAGTATCGATCACACTCATGTCGCCGCCGATATGACCGCCCTTTCCGGCAACGATAATATCTACAGTATCTTTTCTCAAGTCAAAAGATTTTGCCTTTAAATTTTCCATTCTCATTCACCTCTTAAATATGCTTTCACATCTTCTTCAATAGGATCATATAAATCAGGAGTGATTCCCATGTATTTGCATGCCTCGTAAAGTACCGGAACTACATCTTTATGGATACCTACACAGTGATGGATGTATGGTCCTTCTACAATCTTGGCTTCCAGACGTTTGATGTTCTCAACCTCAACCCAGAGATAAGTTCCCATACCTTTCGGTCCGTCAACGCCTTTTGCTTTTCCAAGGAGCATGGAGTATTCTCCGTTATCACCGTCGAAACGTGCCAATGTCACTTCGCCATGCTTTGCTTCTGCTGTAATGCTTCCCGGATGGCTGAAGGCCAGCGGATAAGTAAGCTTCGGTGTCTCTCTTGCAACAGAGATCGGCCATGGTCCGCAGTGCTGAAGGAGCTCGCCGTTTTCAATGTCAGGATGGCGGATGGTCCAGTCTGCAAAGAAGCTTCTTGTGTCATCAAGTGCTGCTGCCTCAACAAGAAGAGCGGTAATTGCACCGTGAATATCTGTCTCACATACAACCGGAATTCCCTCTTCATTGAGAAGTGCGTTTGCTGCACATGGCATAATTCCGATCTCGCTCTGCAGCTGGTTCCAGCACTGGATAGCAGCTGCCTGACAGCCGTATTTCTTAATAAGATTTCCCATAGCAACCTTCAGAGCTGCTACATTCTCAAGCTCGTTGTCTTTTACACAGATTTCCATATTCTGGCGGCAGTATTCTACAACCTTTGCAACCTCTGTTCCTTCTGCTTTTGCTTTCTTCATCTCATCTGTCAGCTCTGGCATTGGGATTGGGGTCAGCTGGATGTTGAATTTCTCAAGAAGTTCACCCTCGTTGCACATGGTGGACCAGAACTCGTATGGTCTTGTGGAAATCTGAAGAATTCTCATGTTGCGGAAGGTTTTTACTACATTACAGACAGCCATGAAATCACGAAGGCCACGCTCGAATACCGGATCATTCAGTCTGCAGTTTGTCATATATGTAAATGGAACGCGAAATCTTCTGAGGACTTTACCTGTTGCAAAAAGTCCGCACTGTGTATCACGAAGACGAACACCGTTCTCGTCTGGTCTCTCATCAAGAGGTCCCCACAGAAGAACCGGTACATTTAACTCTTTTGCAAGTCTTGCGCATTCAAACTCAGTTCCGAAGTTGCAGTGCGGAAGGAAAAGTCCGTCGATTTTCTCTTTTTTGAATTTCTCTGCAATCTTGATGCGGCCTGCCTCGTCATAAAGAAGACCCTCGTCATTTACATCTGTGATGTCTACAAAATCGATTCCTAATTCTTTTAATCTGTCTGCAGTAAGTCCACGATACTTAACTGCGTCCGGTGCACTGAAAATGCTTCGTCTGGTTGGCGCGTAGCCGATTTTGATCTTTGCCATTCTGGTATTCCTCCTTGTTTATATTTATTATTTTCTTTTGTTTTTTCTTAGCTATAAAATCTTTTTTTATTACTTACCCAGATATTCTGTTTGCTTTTCTTCATAGCTCTAGTATAGGTCTCCTTCAGCTTTATTCCAATAAAAAATAAAGTATTTTTGACTTTATTTTCGCTTTATTTTTCACAAATATATTGTTTATTTTTCAATTAAGAAGTACAATATATACAACAGAAAAAACTTCTGCCAAAGAAATATGAACAGTTTCCACAGGAAATCCTTTTACATCTAAAAACTGGTGAAACTTTATCTTTTTGCTTTGCAATTATTACTCTGGGAGGTGCCGCAAATGTCCATTACCGCAAAAGAACTGGCTGAAAAACTGAATCTTTCACAGACTGCCGTCTCCATGGCGCTGAACAATAAGCCCGGAGTCAGCACGGAAACCCGCCGGATGGTGGTAGAAGCTGCTGAAAAATACGGCTATGACTTTACCAGACTTTCTCTAAAGAAAAATAAAGCTGGAAGCATTTACGCGGTAAGCTATCGTTCCCATAATGCCATCATGTCCTATTCTCCTATTTTTGATGCTATGGTGGAGGGTATGGAATCCGTAGTGCAGAAAGATAATTATAAACTGAAAGTAATCACATTTTATGAAAAGAGGGATAACCTGGAGCATTATCTGGGGGATTTAAGAACTACTGACTGTGTGGGAATTATTTTGTTTGGGACTGAAATGCGGGAAGAAATGGTTCGGCCTTTCCTGAAGCTTCCTTTTCCGGTAGTGATTCTGGACGCCTATTTTGAAAACCTTGACTGCAATTATGTCGTTCCCAATAATCGTCAGGGAGCTTATCTGGCTACCGATTATCTGATCAGCCTGAGAATGAAGCAGCCTGGATACCTGCAGTCTGCTTACCCTCTCCGCAACTTTTCAGAGCGTCTGGAGGGATTTTATCATGCTGTCCATGATAACGGTATGTCCCGTTCCCGCTGTATCATTCACCAGCTTTCTCCAACCATTGATGGTGCAATGGCAGATATGCTTGCAATTATTGACAGAGGGGATGCTCTGGCAGACTGTTATTTTGCGGACAATGACCTGATTGCAATCGGAACTATCAAGGCCTTGCGGCTCAGAGGCTACAAGGTGCCGGAGCAAGTGGCAATTGTAGGCTTCGACAATATCTCTGAAGGACGTATTATCGACCCCTCCCTTACCAGTATCAGCATCCCCCGTCATTATATGGGACAGGTTGCCGCCAGAGAGCTTCTCTCTCAAATAAACGAACCCCGGCAGCATACCTGTAAAATTGAAGTTTCGGCAAATCTGGTAAAACGATTTTCAGTTTGACGCAAAAAAAGGTATCGCAACCTTTCACTTCCGGTTGTGATACCTTTTTAATTACTTATTGCAAAGACGTTTAATTCCAAAACCCCTGTCTTTTTACAGTATTTATGATATATTTATTTGTTTCAATTTTTTCGAAAATATCGTCTTTTATTGTGAAATTATCACAAAATTTACTTTTCAATTATAACATCCGTGCATTTTTTCATCTGAAAAAACCGGATTTTCTGCGCTCTTTTCACACAAAACAAATCACGATGCATACAGATCATGCAGCCTTATATTTTACCCAATTACACTGGTAAAATCTTTACGTTTATGGTATACTTATTTCATTATCTGCAGATAGCAATGTCAGAAATATAGTAACCTGACATTTTCTACCTTACACTAATAACCGGAGGGATATTTATATGGATGAAAAAATCATGAAATTTTTAAGGAAAAACAATATCCATATCAGTAATATCAAATATCTGCTCAGACAGGAGAATAAGACCTGCATTTATATGACCGATGGACGAGTTGTGAAAACTTTTATCACAGTCAAAGATTTATATGAAATTCTTATACCTTATGATTATATTTCCATAAATAAAGGCACCGTGGTTTCCAGAGGACAGATTGATCATATTGAGAACTGCACCTATCATATGAAGGATGGCGTACGTCTGGAAGGACGTAAGCGTGGCGCAGCCACTCACAAATTTCTGAACAAATCTTTGCATCAGGATCCTGCCAAGACTTTATCTCCAAATATTCGTACGCGTTTTTCTGTATTAGATGATATGCCCCTTGCTTTTTGTGTAATCGAACTGATTTTTAATAAAAACGGAACTGGAATTGACTTCGTTTTCCGCTATTGCAATAAAGAAATGCTTCTTCTGGAAGGCATGGATGTGCAGGAAATACTTGACCAGTCTTTTTATCAGGTATTTCCCAACGGAGATAAGAAGCTCCTTGCCGCATATACAGATGTTGCCGTGAATGGCGGAAGCTGTCGTCTCAAGACTTACAGTGCCAGGATTCATCGTGAACTTATTATCAAATGTTTCCAGCCATTGGAAAACTTCTGCGCATGTATATTGATTCCTGCCTATGAAATAGAGAAATAAACATTTTCCGGAATTGCCACCGGCAATGCAATTTCTGGAAATGTTAATTTCCATATATACATGATATGAGTGGCAAAAGACTTTTTGACACTTTTATTGATAAAATATTGGGAGGGAATCGACTATGCAAAATCCAGTTTCTGACGAAAGATATTCTGTGGCGGATGAAGCCATCCTGGGTGCTTTTTTTAAACTTCTAAAGAAAAAAACTCCTGATCAGATCACAGTATCCGATATCACTAAGACAGCCGGTATCGCGAGAAGCACTTTTTATAATCATTATCAAGACATCCCCTCTCTTGTATCCGCTGTTGAGGAAAAGACGATCCAGGATGTTTTTTCTATAATGGAAAAATTTCATCCTGAAAATGACCGCGATATTTGTCAGTCCTATTTTCTGACAATTTGCCGCTATACAATGGAAAATCCTTTCCTGTCCAGTCTTCTGAGCACACCCCATGGGAATGATCTCTTTGAAAAAATGCTGACTATGCTTCATCACTATGTCACCGCTACTACCTCCAGTGCCAGACCCGGCAGACACACAAAAGAGGAAATATCTTATGTGATCACCTGTGCGATCGGCAGCACGATCGGTGTTCTTCACAAATGGACCCGGGATCATTTTGATCTTGAACCAGAAGTCATTGCAGAGATTCTGACTCAGGTTTTTCTGACTGGCATGCTGCCACTTTTATCCTGACGTGTTTGTAAAAGCATTCCCACAAAGTGGGGCGTGCAGATTGCGGGAATGCTCTTTCAAACAGGCATAAGAAAAACCCGTCTAAGCAATTCACTCAGACGGGTTTTTTCTTATGCCTGTGGCTCATCAATCAGGACATCCTGTCTCCTGATTTTCTTTGTTGTACTGCGTATAAACGGATTTTTCCGGATTACCAGACCTGTAATACGACGGTAGGTCGGCTGATTTTTATTGTATTCATCCAGAAATGCCTGAAGCTGTAAACGAATCATCTCAGTATCCAGTGCCTTTGCCTCCACAACTGCCTGTTCCGGATAGATGCGTGCTGTCAGACCATTCTCTTCACCTGTCACAATCACTTCCGCAACAAGCGGGTTCAGCGCAAGCTTGTTCTCAAGTTCTTCTGGTGATACATTTTCCCCATTGGAGAGAATGATCAGATTTTTCACACGACCGTTAATAAAGAGGTATCCATCTTCATCCATATAGCCCTTGTCGCCTGTATGCAGCCAGCCATCCTTCAGTGTTTCCGCTGTCTCCTCCGGCATCTGATAGTACCCTTTCATAACACTTGTACCCTTTACCAGAATCTCCCCGTTTTCAAACTTTATCTCCACATTCTCAAGTGGTTTTCCGATAGAACCCGGTTTATGATTTTCCGGTGTATTATTACTGATAACAGGAGAACATTCCGACATTCCATATCCTTCCAGTATCTGAACGCCATATTCTGCAAAACGGTCAATATAGTACGGATCAAGATGTGCCCCGCCGGTAAAAATCGTCTGCAGTTTTCCGCCGAATACTTTTTCTGCAAGAACCGCCTTCGGGATTTCCGGATCAGCAGCCGCCAGTCTCTTATAAATTGTCTCAATCATCATCGGAACCATGAGCATGATATCTGGTTTAAAAATGTTCATATTTCTGACCATATGAAGCAGGGAGTCATTGATACAGATAGTTGCCCCCTGAGAAAATCCTTTCAGCCAGTCCATGACAAGGCAGAATGCATGATGGATTGGAAGTACACTGAGCATGGCAGTTCCAGGCTCTGCTGAAATCTTAACTGCCTCAACGTTGGATGCCAGATTATTCTGTGTCAGCATAACCCCTTTGCTCTTTCCTGTGGTTCCGGAAGTAAAGATAATAGTCGCAATAGCTTCTGCATCCGGACAGGAAGCATCTTCTGCTGCACTCTTTCCCATATCTCTCAGCTCATTGATACTGTACACTCCTGAAGGCAGATCCTCCACCTCTTTCTGGAGCATCCACACCTTCTGAAGCTTCGGACAGTTTGCAAGAAATGCTTCCAGATATGGTCTGTGTTTCGGACTTAAGAAGAGTGCTTCGGAATCGGAGCGATTTATCAGGTCGATCAGTTCTTCACACGGGAGTGCAGCATCCAGCGGCACCGCTGTAGCGCATCCTGTAATAATTCCCAGATAGCTTTCGATCCATTCTACAGAACTGGTTCCGATTAATGCAATATGTTTTCCCTCAAACCCTTCTGCAAGAAGTCCTTTTCTGGTAGAAATCACGTTTTTCATCATTTCGCTGTAACTTTTCTCCAGAACTTCTTTTCGGTTAAGCCATTTTACTGCTTTGACTTCGCCAAATTTCTGTACACTTTCTTCTAATATATTCCTGATCAGCATATTTTTCCTCCTTCACTGTTCAGTGAACTGACACTCTGTTAATTCTTACTGTTCACTCCGGGAACAGTAACGTTAAATCCTACTGAAGCTCCTCAAGAAGCTTAAGTGCCTCCTCAAGAGTTGTAATTTTTGTCACTTCGTTTTCATCCAGTTCAATATCAAAGGTATCCTCAAGCTCACCCAGGAAAGACATAAAATCCAGGGAAGTAAATCCCAGATCCTCACGAAATCTCATCTCACCTGTCATCTCTTCCGGTTTCACTTTACTGTACTGCGCCACAATATTTTTAAATTCCATTTCCTGACTCATTCCATTTCCTCCTGATTTTTGATTTCTATAAAAACAATGCCGACAAGTTCTCGTTAACCACGCTTAACCTTTCATGCTTTGTGGAACCTGTTGCTCTTTATACCTGTTACTCTTTATACCTGTTCCATAATCTCTCCAATGCTCATATCCGGCTCTGCAATCCCTTTAAAAAGAATACGCATCATATAATAATACAACAGTTCCATGTCATGCTCCTCCAGATGAGCAGTCTGATAATGATAGGAGAAGTTCATTCCCCCATCCTCGGTGTGAGATACGGTCAGATACATTTTCTTGGTTGCAGCACCGTTTGCAAACCATTTGGCATGCTGGCGAATAGTTCCAAGCATTTCATTCTCCACCTTCACCGGCATTGGCTGATAGGTCAGATAGCAGCTTTCATAACTGGTATGCTCCGGTGTATGATATCTTTTTCTCATCTCATCCACAATAAATGCCGGATCATAATTGCTGTGCATATAAATTCGATTCTGCATATTCTGAATTTCATAAGCTGCCGAAAGAAAATCTGTCTCTGGTGAGATCACTGTTCTGCATGGAAACATAATGGTTCGGCTTCCTCCGGAAGTCCATTCGTCATGGGTAGAACGTCTGGATATAAAATTCTGGATTGTAATATCCTCCTGTCCATTATTTACTTTTGACAGATAAGTACGGATACCAAGCAGAAGCAGATTTGTCATAGAAAGCTGATGATTCATACAGAAATCCATCAGGTTCTGTGTTGCATACGGTTCCAGATGATAATCCTTTACTGCAACAAACAGCTCGTTCATCTCAATGTCAGAAGCACGAAGCTTCGGATTTCCGTGGCGCTTTCTTGCTTCCTCCAATACGGACGGTCCCTGAATATCAGAATATAACGGCTCACCCAGTGCATCCAGCTGGTCATCCCAGAATTTTTTATCTTTTGCAAAACGCTTTTCATTACCCGCCTTTGCCAGGTCTTTTTTCAGAACCGTTTCAAAATCTACCAGTTCCTGAGGGCAGGCTGTTCCATATCTGTAATGCGTATATAATTGGAACAAATCTTCGATCATAACTACAAGTCCACAGGAATCGATCAGTCTGTGATCCATATGTAAAAAGAAACCATTGTATCCTTCTGGAAGCTTCAGCATGGTAAATTCACACATCGGAATATTATTTCCGTCAAATGTTTCATATGCCCACTGCTGCATCAGCTCATCTGCCTTTGCCAGACTTTCCATTCCTGACAGATCCTTCAGCTCAATATCACGCGGGTCCTGTTTTTCGATATACTGTTTTACATTTCCTTCTTTATCCGGCTTTGTAAAACGGACTCTGGTACAACCGGAACGCTCTGTTTCCATCTGAATACATTTTTTTAATAATCCAAAATCCAGTTCCGCCTGTACAGAAGCCACAACGCTCACGCCAGATACCTGCTGTGTACCATAATCCAGGATCCAGTTGTGATGCATTTTCTGAGCTGCCGTCAAAGGATAATAATTTCTCATATAATAAATAACCTCCATTGTCCCGGTTTTCCTCTTTATCCGGGACAGAAAACATTGTATGTATGCTTCAGGTGAAAAAATATCATACCTTTTCAGGAAATACCAGTACCCTGAAGACTTAATGAACACTTTATAAAAAATTGACCGGGACTTATCATACATTTAACATAACAGTTCAAATGTGTATTTCCTGCTATGTACTATGTCTGATAAATCCCGGTCAGGATTTTTTCCGTTTAATCGTATTTTTCAAAAAATTCCATCATCTTATGCTGATACAGTTCCGGATCTGCATAGGCACTGCACAGATGCCGAGCGCCCGGTATGATCACCAGTTCTTTCTCTGCCCTGCAGAGCATATAATTCTGAAAAGAGTTATTGGGATACACATAGGTGTCCTTCTCTCCATGGAAAAAGAGAACCGGTCTTTTATTTTTTTTCATGGCTTCTGTAGTGTCTGCATCTTTCATATGAAATCCAGCCAGAAGAGAACAGAACCAGTCCAGTTCCATCAGAAGCAACGGAATATGATGCAGGTGAAACCAGTTAGCTGCCATATCACGCATCTGCCTTTCCATAGACTGAAAACCACAGTCCGCAATCAGGCCCTTTACCTCCGGTGGAAGAGTATGTCCTGATGCCATCAGCACAGATGCTGCACCCATGGACTGTCCGTACAGGTAAATCGGAAGCTTCTCTTTGTTTCGTTCAGCCATATATACGGCCCATTGCTGCACATCCCATTGTTCCTTTGCTCCAAAAGTAATATATTTCCCCTCGCTGTCACCGCAGCAGCGATGCTCGATAAACAGGACATCACACTGATGCTCATGCAGATATTTCGCCATAAACGACAACGTGCCAAACCGGCTGCCACGATATCCATGACTTAATATGACGATCCGTTTTGCAGCTACTGCAGGCAGATATAATGCATGCAGTTTTAATCCATCAATACTTTTGATATAACAGTCCTGCATGTTCTGTCCAAAGCACCATGCCTTACTTTCATTATATTCTCTGGCATAACCGTTCTGGGGATGATTTTCCCTGATATGAGACAGTTCAAACCATTTTTTTCTTTCCTTTTTCTGCTCTCCCCTTTTGCAGCAGACCACCATGTTAAAAAAGCGCCATCCCACCTCCAGGGATCCCAGAAAAACAGCCGCCAGTATTGCGAACAGCTTAATAATTTTTTTCTTCATCATGATTTCCTCCGCAGTTCACATTTTGAATAAGAATCCTGCCCGTAAAGCTTCAGTTGTATTGGACAGCTTTAAGGTCTTTTGCCATAGACTCAGGTGGCAGATAAGGTATCCACCTTTCAAGCTGATAGCTCTCCGATGAAGATACTATTTTACCGGACCATCCCACGAAGCAAATTGATCTGTATATGTATCCAGATCTGCCACACTTACCGTCAGTTTTCCGTCTGTATTCTTATAATCTATATACATAGGATTGCACCCGCCTGTAGTTTCACCTACACTGTCTGTCGTGAATACATTTCCACAATTCTGGCATACCAGTCTTCCGTTCTGTTCCTTAAAATACGCCCTTGGCGATGGATTGCATACCTGACATGTATTAAGTGATAAGCGCGGAGTTCCATCCGAGCCTTTTACAGCAATAAGCTGGATATTGGTTCCATTGGAATCGTAATTGATATACATTGGATTCGAAGTCAATGTATCTGCATTAATTGAAATTTCACCATTCTCTACGGCAGGAGTTTCATATACCACTGTTTCCTCTTTCTCCGCATCTGATTCCGTATTTTCAGCTTCTGACGTATCCAGACTTCCAAAACCAAGCATCAGAGGAACCGTTCCCAGACTGAACATCAGCATCGCAGCCGCACCTGAGACAGGATTTCCCGATCCAAGTGCTATAATCTGCATGGACTGCATGGGGCCACACGGCATCAGCCCATTCAACAGTCCGACAAAAAACGGTCTGTTCTCTCTTCTTTTCTTGTTTATTTATCAGTCAGCCTTTGTGGAAATCTGATTTGGAACTTTCTTAATAATGTAATCCAGCCCAACATGTTTATTCCCATGATCACCATGAACAAACCCGCTATTATTTTCAATATCCCCTGCAGAAGCAGTGGAATTCCCATTCCGCCGCCTCCTGTTAACAGCATTCCCATTCCGCCCAGCAAAAAACCGATTACCGAATATGAAATCACACGTCCCGTATTATATAACAAGGATGGAAAGATTATCTTATTTTTCGGAGTTTTCCCATTGTCATCGTCTGCCACAGGAATGCACTGCGACAGATTAATCCCTCCACACATCGCTATACAATGAACAGATGTAAGAAGCCCTACTTCTTGAATTTATATCTTCCTTTTCCGTGACCGGATACCGGTTCAATAATGTCTGCCTTTACCAAATTGGAAAGAAGTTTTGAAGCACCTGAACCTTTTAGCTCAAGAAGCTCCATAACTGCACTTCTTCCAAACACCTCATCAAAACCAAATCTTTCAAAAAGTCTATGAATATGAATCGTCGTTTTTACTGAGAAATCACTACCTTTTCCGGAAAGCACACTTTCAATATCCACTTTTTTGTCTTGAATGTCCACTTTTTCATTCTCAATATCCACTTTCGAATCCCCAATGTCCACTTTTTCTTCGTTCAAAAGTCCACTTATATGAAGATTTCTATTATGAAGCTCATTTTTCTCGTTCAAAAGAAGATTTCTGAGAAATACTTCCAGATACTCTGTTGTTTCGTGAATACCTTTTTGCAGGTTCGTATAATTTGCACGGACAAGTGCATTTCTAAAATACCACGCATTTTCCGCAAAAATATCATTGGTTGCAGAAAAGCCCAGTGTCCTTAAATATTTGATAAAGAACACTGCCGTTGTTCTCGTATTGCCTTCTCCGAAGATATGGATTTGCCATAACCTTGAAACAAACACCGCAAGATGATGGATAATCTCGTCCATTGAAAGTCCTTTATAACTAAAATCTTTCTCCTGCGAAAAATCATATTCCAGTGTGGCTCTCAGTTCTGAAGCACTACCGTACATTACAGTTGCTCCATCAAGCACCCATTCTTTCTTTGTGATGTTGTAATCTCGAATCTTTCCGGCGTGTTTATAAATACCCCGAAAGAGTTTGCGGTGGATAGAGATATACTCATTTGGAGAAAATGAGAACGCTGTTTCAGAAAGAATTTCAGCAATACGGGACGAAACCTTATCAGCTTCTTCGGTACGCTCATCATCGGACAAATGCACAGGTCTTTCCTCATAGTAACTATCAATAAGGCTCTGTACTTCTTTCATTGTGATTTTGCCTTCAATATTCTGAATGGCAGTATCAATCAAATATTTAGATGGTTTGAGTCCGTCCACTGCCTGAAGTCCGATTGCCGTACTCCAAGCATATCCCTTATGAGCTTTATCCGGTTCAGACTCCCTCAAATATTCCTTAAACGGGTCTTTTTCCATATCCACTACCTCGCTTCATAGTCTTATAATTCAATCTAATTTGTGCAGACTGTCTGCGCAAATTCAAATCTGCACTATTCGCTTTTCTGCATATCCTCATCAGCTTTTGCAATCATCTGTCTGTACTGTTCTTTCACACTTTCCGGTGCAAGTATCTGTACCTTGCCATTAATCCCCCAAGGGATACTGTTTCATTCTTATTTGATATTATACTATGAATAATCTATTTTTTTCAAGATATGAGGATTCGTTCGCAACTTCTATTCGTCAAGGTGTTACTGTTCACTCCGTTCACAGTAACGCGCTTCGCGATGCACAGAAATCATGCATTCGCATGATTTCGCGCCGCAATTCTCGGGTTTTCTGTGAACTTTGTTCACAAAAAACGCCTCGCGGAACGTTACCAGTGAACAGTAACGTCAAGGTGTCACTTTTTGATAACACCTGATACTACATTTTTGAGGATAAGAAAAAGAGAGGCCGAAGCACCTCAATTATGAATTGCAGACACAGCATGATAGATTCCGTAATATGCACGATTATTGGCACCACGAAACTCTTTCGCACCTAGAAGGATCTCTGCGGCTTTAATGTCACTTTGTGCCGTTTCAATTCTATACAGAACCAGATCCTTCTGTGTTCCTTTTTCATTAGGCTGCTTCAAATAGCTTTACCCCCTCTTTTTCCACGTTTGCATAAAATGGGTACGCATCAACCCAATTTTGAAAATGCTGTTGACTTTTAGCTATGGGCTTTATATCAAGATCGTGATCCATATTAAAATCAAAGGTTTCACCAGATAATTCATGCCGATACTGTTTTATATCCATATCAGATAAATCCAGAAGAATCATAATATCTATATCTGAATCATCCCTGTAATCACCTCTTGCATAAGAACCATACAAAATCACCTTTTTTAAATGTTTTCCATATATTTTCTGCAAAATTTCTGTGTACTGGTCCAATAAATTTCGTGTTGTTATCGGCATAGTCCCACCTCCTGCTGCTCATTACCAGTTTCAATGCCTCTCACGGCACCTTCTGTTCAAATACAGTAGATATCTTACTTTATTATAAGCGTACCACACTCGGTTATGCAATAAGTATTTTTCTCCAAATTTAGACAAACATCTCCCACTTAATAAGGAATAAAAGCAGCCACCCTATTATTTATAGAATAGCTGCTCAGTTAAAATTCCATATTCAGTTTTATTCTACAAATCTGACAGTGAAATTCGGTCGTATGCACCATTTTCTTATCTTCTGAGAGTGGCTCCAAACCGATAATTGTAATATCTTTCTGATCTGGACCGTAAACCCAGTACATTCTCATTGCGCCACTGGTTTTATTTTCCAGATATTAGTCTATAGCTCCATAGCTTATCTTTTGTTCCCTTTACATTTATTATAATCTTACTACCACTGCTTATGCAATAAGATTTTTTCGACAACGCCAGAAGAGAATCACGCATCCTTTTCCTGTCTGTTTTTCCATTCCTGCTTCTTTTCTTTCAGTTTTTTCTGGAAATCATCAAACTCTGCCTGTTTTAATTCTTTTGTTACTGTCGTATATATATCAAGTGTCACATCACTTCTGCTATGACCACACAGGTTCTGTATCACTTTAATATTTACTCCTGCTTCTACCAAGCGTGTTGTAAACGTATGTCTGAGTGAGTGGCAGGAGAAGTTTGGAAGTAACACGGGATTATTTTTTTCTTTCAGGAGCTGTTTGTCATTACAGTCTCTTATAATACGCCGTAAAGCCCTATTTAGGGTTCCCTGGTTCTGCACATTACCAAAGCGGTTTACAAAAATAAAGTTGTGGTACCCGTCAATAGTTACTTTGGACTGTATTCCTGCCAGATCCTGCATTTTTTTCTCTAACAGGAACGCATTCTTTACTTCCTCCGTCATAGGGATCTGACGCACTCCAGCTTTGGTCTTCGGAGAATGAATATCGAAATAACAGCCGTTCTCATCCCGATGTTTATAATAAACCAGCGTATGGTTCACGTCTATTATTCCAGACTTTAAGTCGATATCATTCCAACGTAACCCGGTAATTTCACCTACACGCATTCCAGTTCCCAGCATAACTGTAAAAATAGGAAGCCAATGATAATACTGTGAGTTCTCTTTGGACAAAAATTCCATAAACAGCTCCTGCTCTGGTAATGTCAAAGCGCGTCTATGTGAATCCTCATAATGATGAGAACTTTTTAATTCTTTCAGCAAATTATCTGAAATATTTCTTCTTATGTAATTGTCTTCAACAGCAAGCTGCAGAATCTGATGTATCACTGTATGAATATTATCTATTGTCGCAATCTTTAGGCCCCTTGCATTACTCTGGAGAGGGTTACGTACAAGAAAGCTGATTACTAAAGGCCTATGGATTTTTATAGATGAGTTCCAGAATCTTTCTTTGAAAGAGGATTCCGTTCTGTTAGAAATGCTGTGTGAAGCAAGAAAGTATCATGTGAATATTGTGCTGGCTACTCAGTCAATCGCTGGATACAGAAACGATATCAAAGCAGCACTGGATAAAACGGCAGTCCATTCGTGACCGCAAGCACCTTTCCACCATACTTTCTTATTCGAGCCGAAAGTTATACTGTCCGGTGTCAGTGGTAAATTCTTTTCTGACCACTCTGCAATCAATTCTGGATGTACTGCCGCTAAGCTGTTACTCATATCAAAACCTCCACTTCCTCTGTGATTAAAGTATATGAGGTTTCGGCTTTTTCTTGTAGTTTGCGAATATCCGTAAAAATAGAAAAAGCCCTTTGAGAAAAGATTTCTCCTCTCTCAAAGGGCTTGATAAATGGGAATTTTCAAATTAGTCTTTGCAAATAACCTTTGAACCTTCACCATCAATTACAATTCCCTGACGGTTGTTAATCGGGCATAGATTCAAATCCGAAAACTCAGTCATTATTTTCTCGGTAACTTTCTTAAATGGTGCTGTAAGATAATGCGGAAGAACATAGAAATCAATCAAATCAAGCCCTGCATCATCTTCTTGTGAGTAGTCCTCTGGCTTTTCATCCATTTGCTCGATATATTGGATGCTTGGAGCGCATATAATTGCGCCTGCCGACTCGCCGATCATCAATTTTCCATTTGCCAATTCCTTTTTCAGTAGCCCATCAGTTCCCGTTTTACGGAGCTGGTCCATAAGAAAGAAAGAATTTCCGCCGGTAAAATATATCACATCTGCTTCTTCAAAAACAGACTGTATCGTTGAATAAGCCTCCGTTGAAATATCAATTTCGGTTACGATTGCTCCCAACTTTTTGAATAATTTTCGAGCCGAGCCGACATAACCGGTGTAGCCTTCACGCAGTGAAGCTGTTGGAATAAATGCGACTTTCTTATTTTCAATTTCTTCCTTTATCAGACTTCCCACACTTGAAAAGTGCGAACATAAAAATAGTTTCATCAATATTCTCCTTTATAAATACCGATTTATCTTTTTCTTTCTGAAAATGGGCAATTCCGCAATGGAACTGCCCATATATCTTTAAAATATGCGATTTTTAAGGCTCTGCACCGTTTCAAGCACCATTTGGTGTAAATTTGGTGTATTTGTGTATTTTCAGAGCTTTTTCACAAATGAAGTACATCCCGTTTTGTAAGGTAAAACGGTACTTCTTAATAGAGCTTTGCACCTGCCGGAATATGGTCATCTACCATAAGGAGATGAAGCTTTTCTTCGCCTTCTTCTTCGTGTACTGCACTGAGAAGCATACCACAAGAGTCAATGCCCATCATTGCTCTTGGAGGAAGATTTGTGATTGCGATAAGTGTCTTACCAACAAGTTCTTCCGGCTCGTAATATGCGTGAATACCGCTTAAAATGGTTCTATCTATGCCTGTTCCGTCATCAAGAGTGAACTGAAGGAGTTTCTTTGACTTCGGTACAGCAACGCATTCTTTAACCTTAACTGCTCTGAAATCTGACTTTGAGAATGTATCAAAATCAACATCTTCTTCAAACAAAGGCTCAACCTTTACCTTAGAAAAATCAATTTTTTCCGGCTCTGAATTTGGTGTAGAAACCTCTTTAGAACTTACACCATTTTCGGATTTTACACCACCGAGGGTCTTCATTGTCGGGATTTCTAACTGCATACATCTTATACAATTTAATTCCCTTTATTAAAACACTTTACAGCCTTTCATCATTTATTCTCTAAACCTTTAGAACTGATTAAGGCTCTTTAATTTGTCGTACTCTTGTCGTACTATACAAATTTTGTCGTACCTCCTCAGCAAAACTAAATCAGACTCTTTCCTAAAATACATCTAATTTTTTTGCTAATTCCTGCATCGACTCATGCTTTTTTGTTTCTGTAACTTCTGCATAAATGTCCATCGTAGTTTCAATATTTGCATGTCCCATGATAGACTGAATTACCTTTAAATTTGTCTCATTTTCACAAAACCTCGAACAAAAAGTATGTCTCAAATGATGACATGAAAAATGCGGTATAAGAATCGGCTCTCTCTTTTCTTTGGCAGCTTTTAGCACCTCTTCTACATTATATGCTTCGTATATACGCTTAATTGCTCTATTGATAGCCTGTGGATTATGTACATTTCCAAAACGATTAGAAAAAACAAATCCAGACATTCCATCAATTTCTGTTTCATTGAACCCGTTTTCTTCTTGAAATGCATACTCTCTTTTAAGAGCTTCATAAACTGTATCAAGCATAGGAATCATTCTTATGCCCGCCTCTGTTTTAGGTAATGATACGGCAAATGAACAAATACCATGTCCCTTATATTCCCTGCTATAATAAACCAAACTATGATTGATACTAATTATCCGCTTCTCAAAATCAATGTCATCCCACCGGATTCCAATCGCCTCACCTATTCTGCAGCCAGTGCCAAGTAAAAACTTGAATAATGTCACCCAGCTTTCAAACCTTTCATTATTCTCTATGTATCTTATGAAAGCTCTCTGTTGCTCCAAGGTTAGTGCATGTCTCACACCATGATTTCGCCCCGGTAGCTTTTTTACTTGTGCCATTACCCCATCACTCGGATTAGTTCTGATAATATTATCCCTTACTGCTAACTGAAAGGTTGGATGTAACACCGTATGAATAGTCTCTAGCGTATTCACTTGCATTTTCTTATCTTTCAATAAGTATTGATAAAATTGTAGGACATCTGAAAACTTAATCACAGCAATCTTCTTTTTGCCAAACCCATCTTTCACGAAACGATCATACATATATTTATAATTCGTTCTTGTTGTTTCTCTCAATTCTGATTTTGTAGAAATATATCTATCAAAAACAAAATTAACTGTTGCACTGCCTGCAACATAGGTGTCCAGACCGTCTAGCTGATCTTTAACTAACTGTTCTTCACGTTCTCTTAATGTCTTAATATCTTTTGAATAAATGCTGCGTCTTCTGCCTAATGTATCCATATATGTATACACATACTTTCCATCGCATTTACGTTGTGTTTCGCCTTTTCTTAATACCCTCCCTTTTCTATCCTTCCTTGAATATGCCATTTTTCTCCTTTCTCAAGGAAAGAATTTTCACACTTAGCTTCTTTGGGAATCTTCCATTGCATACTGCAAATCAATTCCTTTTTGTAGCACTTCTGTTACGGTCATGTCATGTTTGGACGCATATTCTCTAAGTTTTGTGGCTTCTTCCTCTGTCAGTTTCAATCCAATCAACGTATTTTTCGGATTCGCTGACTTTGGTCTTCCCATTTTAGCCACATCGTACACCTCCATCCATTTCTCCTTTATTATACTTTTGGTTTAACCGTAAGTCAAGTGTATTTTCCTTTTCTCTGAAAATCTTTCCTTATCAAAAATAATTCTTTTACTGCACCCGGAATGTTTCAAGATATTGATCAAAAATATCTAAGTCAACCAATACCATTCTGTCTATCTTCAAGATGGCTCCCGCATCCTTTGCTAATGTCTGAAATTTATTCATTCCCATACTGTACATTTCTGCACCCTCTTTATATCTGACTAACCTTTTCTTTTCCACTTTTTTTGTTGCTCTTTGCATATTCTTTTATTCCTTTTCTCTCTATATTAATATAAAAATTCTGCAGGCGGCTGTCGGGAAACAGCCTCATTGGAATCACACCATCTTTTCAGACCGGGCAGCCATCCCGGAAGTATCATTATCAGAAACAGTGTCTTCGCCACAAAGTTCCCACACTCTGCCTACAGCCAGATATGAATCGCTCATGTCAATTTCTCATAAACACGTATTCACGTACTCCAACCTTGCGACACGGTGTCGCAAAGTTACCATCATGACATTCATGGCGTATCCGCTGCCAGGCTATACTGTTTCATTTGTCCCGCAGAATAAAATATTCTGTTATCAAGGTGCAATTTATTTCTTAAAATCAACTTTTATACGTTAAATGTCTCCTATCAGAAGCCAGCAGAAAGGGATACTGGTTTCCAGTCATTCTTAACGTACTATTTTAAATTCTAAAATCGTTTTCAGCAGTTTCGCTTCTAATCTGTCACGCAGAGTTTTATCTACGCAGTAATGAACGTTTCCATATTCATCATACATTTTTCTGGTTGCCAGCTTTGCTATGTAGCCTTCATAATGTTTCATTACCGTATTAATTGCCATAACATTACCTGTTGTAGCATCCTCAATAATGCAAAATGGAAGCAGCCATTTTTCTTCTGTATTTTTATTTTTTACACTCACTTTTGTTTTCCTCCATTATCTGCTTCAGCAATTCCAATGAACGTGTCCGGTGCTCATGCACCGTACTTCTAACAAGATTCATTTTCCTTGCAATCGCAGCATCACTCATCTCCATAAAATATGACAGCAGAATTACTTCTCTTTTTCTATCCGTCAACGCATTCAATGCCTCTGCCAGTAAAGAACTTTTCACTTTCACATCATACTCACATGTTTTAAAAAAGTAGGATGTTTCATTATATTCATCCACTACTGACAGTTTCCCTGTCTGACATTCAGATAGTTCTGAAAACAATATTTCATGTTTTCTCCGATAATCCATATGCCTGTCATAATCTACCACTTCGCCATCCAGCGCCAGTTTGCACTTTCGATCAAACTGATGCCTGACCGTTGTTTCGTCATAGGAAGAAGATTGCTCCATAGAGTTCACCTCCTTCCCGATCGCAAGATATGAGCAAAGGTCTTTTCCCTTTCACCCATATCCCGTATGGAAAGTACGCGATGTTCGGGTCTGGAAGAATTTTTTTATCTTTATAATAAGAAACGCCTCCTGAGCCGAAGCCTAGCAGACGTTTTTCATTACCGAAACAGTGTTGCTTATAAAAAATAAACGATTCTTTTATCCTCAAATAAAATAAGCGGAAATAATAGATTTCGTCTACTATTCCCGCTTATTATCTCTTTTCTATTTTATACTTTACTACCCCAATATATTGTGAAATCAAAACTGCTGCCATTGTCACTGCAACCAAAGACACTATTGCATTCATCCCAGTAAGTGTACAAATCCCCGCAAACACATATATGCCCACAATAATTTTTACAGCTACCTTTCTGCAGTGTTTTTTTTCATCTGCATCAAGTTCCCGGTTAATGCTTTGTACCGGAGCCATATTCCAAATTAGAACACTGCTCAACACAATTATTCCCCACGCAAGATTTAAAGGTTGTGTATACAAACGATTAACAACCAGTACCAATGTCTGCACAGTAACAGAACACATAAAGCAGGCATCAAAGCTGTTTAGATGCACTCCACCAACAAAACTGCGCAACATCATAAAAATTCCTGTAACCACTGCAAATTCCGGAATCATATGCAAATATACCGCAATTCCAAAACAGGCCAAAAGACAGCTCAACATTTCAAGTCCTATTTGAAACCCATATTGGTATATTTCATATGATTCTTCTGGAACAGCACCGGATTTAACAATATAACTTGTCAGTTTTTCAGAAAAATATTTCATGTTACATCTTTTTCATTTTCCTCAGTGTTTCCGGCATTTTAGGCTGATGGAAGATATAGCAGCATGCACTATCCGCTGACATTTTTCCAAGTTTCAAAGATACGTTTGCTAATGCTTTAGCTGACTGTTTTTTTACATTTTTAGAATTCATAATCTGAATCTCCTTTCATTTGTTTCCTCTACACTACTACAAAAAAAACTGAATTTGTCTTTCTTGTAAAAAAAACGAGTGTTGATGTAACTTTTTCTATTTCCCTTTAAAAATAAAAAGTAGCGGCGACATTTATATCACTGCTACTTCTCTTTTAACCCGTATTTTCCTAAATACCAATTCCATCGGGCAACATCTTCTATTTTCTTTCTATACTCCTCTGAACTCTTGGCTATTTCTAAGTAGTCATAGGCGCCCGCCATTAACGTTGAAAAAATATTTTGCGGTGTTCCTTCTTCCATCAGCGTAAGGATTGGTATCCTTTGTCCCAGCCTCCCCTTTACCTGAACAATTGTTTTAAATGTACCTTTCTTAACCATTTCTTTATCAAAGTACATAATAACTATATCCGTATACGGATATAACTTTTTTTCCAAGGACTTATAAGTACACCATGTTAATTTATATCTTCCGTCTATTACACTATTTGTCAAATTAAAGATTTTCTCATCATCACTGAATAATAACACTTCCGTCATACCGCACCACCACAATACCATTCTAAAAAAATCATTCGCCATTTCCCCAAAATTATCTTTTTATTTTATATCTTTTTTCCATAATACAAAATATAATGCAATAATATCGACTGTTGATGTAATTATTCCTGCTTTCCATATAACACTACTCTGATTAAAAAACGATTTGCCACATCATCATCAATCGTAACCACTCCATGATATTTGGCAGCAATTCGATATACGGATGAGAGACCTACACCATGATTTTCCGCATCTGTTTTTGTAGACTTTAACCTTTTATCTTTCGTCTTTATAAGCACACCTTTGTAATTATTTTCCACAAATAGCAGCAGGTTATTTTTATCATATTTCATGTGAAGCCTAATGTACTTTTTACCCTCCGCTTTTTGTGCTGCCTCTACAGCATTTTCTAATAAATTGCCCAGTATCAGGCAAATATCCGCACCCCTAAACGGCATTTCCATAGGAATATTTAAATTTACGGAAAAGTCTATTCCCACTTTCTTTGCCTCAACATACCAATACCCAATCAATGAATCTATAACAATATTTCCACTGTTTGTAACTGTAGATGTCTTTATTCCACCTTCTTCCATTATCTCATTGACAAATCTAATAATTTTTTCATTATCTCCGTTTTCTGCATATGCAAGAATTGACACAAGGTTGTTTTTCATATTATGTCTCATATCTCTTAATCGAAGTATTGACAGTTCTCTCTCCTGCTGATGTCGTTCACACAAATCTAATTGTTGTTCATAGACAGAGGTCATTCTTCTTAGCTGCAGATCATCCGCCAATTTTATATAAATATAGAAAACAAGAACATTCACGCCTAACAAGATAACGGCAGTAACTGCAGATTGGATATTTGCACGATTACTATGGAGCTTATACCCAAGCATAAAGATATTATTCATAATATAAATGCTACCTATCGGAATCAATACAAGCATAAAACTATATCTCACTGGAAGCTCTTTAATTTCATCTTTTGTAAATACTCTCTTCAATGCCGTAATTGCAATCATAAATACAATTTTTGAAGTAAATGATCCTAACGTTCCTAATGCCTGAAGGTCTGTAAATTCACAACAGTACGTCAAAAGTATATTCCCGCTTATTGTTTCTATCAACATCCAGATTGCATTAAAGGCAATTGTAAAAATGCATTTGTTCCAAAACTTCCCCTCATAAATTTGAGCGACCGCAAACAATGTAGTGATAATAGTAACAATAATATTTCCATAAGCTGGCAGCAAATTCACGCTCGACATTTCAAATTGCCATGCCATAAATATAACCAATCCAATCATTGACAAAACTGTTCTTTTTCTTCTTTTTAAAAATATATCGAAATAATAAAAGAACAGATATACTGCAAATATGATAAACAATATATCCGTTCCATATGACAATGTCTTACTCATTGACATAAAATGTGTCCTCCATTGAGCAGTACTGCTCTCCGATTAATTTTCTTCTGTCTTCACTGATTGAAATTCTTTTGCCATTATCCATAACTACGAAATCATATGCCTGCCCTTCCACATGCTTATAATTTACAAGATATGACTGGTGAACACGTAAAAATGGCACTTTACTCTGTTTAAGGCTTTCCTCTATATTATTTAATTTTCCATATGCGACAAATGTATCTTTTTCCGTCACAATAGATACTTTACGCCTATTGCTTTCAAAATATAAAATCTCACGCATTGGTATTTTATGGTTCACCCTCTGATAGCTATACCGAAAATACGAATCTCCGCAATACACTTCTTCGTATGCTGATTTAAAACAAGTTTCAAACAACTTTTCACTTACTGGTTTCACAAGAAATCGAAACGGTCTAACTTCAAAAGACTCCTGCATATGATTTTCATGACTTGTGACATAAATAATAAGTGCGTTTTTATCATAAGTTCTAATTCTTTTAGCTGCCGAAATCCCATCTTCTTTATCCATTTCTATATCCAAATAGATCATGTCAAAATAAGTGCCCTGTGCAACCGCATCCGCAAGACTCTCTCCATTCCAAAACACTTCAATTTCAACATCCATAAAATTCCGCTTTGCTATCTCCTGTAGCAACATATCCATTCTTCCGGTTGTCTGAATATCATCATCACAAATTGCTATATTCAGCATCTTTCATCAACTCTCTTCTGTATTTTCCTTGTCTCTTTTACGTTTTTCACACGTTTTCTTAACCGTCTGCATAATTGACCATACCATTTCCTGATCATACTCATCTAAACCTTTATATATCTCGATAAGATCATAATAGGTGTCTAATGTCTTGTTCACTTTCATCTGTCCTTGCAAATCTCTCTTCACTTCTGAAACTCCCAGTAAATAATCCGTTGTCACATTAAAATATTCGGCTATCCTCTTTAACACATCCACTTTAATACACAACACATCTCTTTCATATTTACTAAGCATTTGTTGTGTAATTCCTAATTCAGAAGCCAAAATTTCCTGTATTAGTCCTCTGTTTTCACGAAGTTGTTTGATACGACTCTCCATAATTGGTTACCTCTTAAGCATATTATAAATATATGCTACCCTAAAGAGCTTCTTATGATACAAATAATAGCGGTATTCAATTACATTATTTTTATTTTATGGTTTTATTATCAAACATTGTGAACTTCCACTGATTTGTACAACTAAATATATAAATACCCCATAATTTCAAGCTTTTTGGGGAATATGGTGTAATTTTATTAATGCGTATTTACGACTACTGGTTCACCTATATTTCCACAGAAAATCCAGTATTTATGCTGGTAAATCGATTTTAGTCGTAAATTTACTGGAAGTTCACAATCCATCAGTTTGAGAACTGTATGAATAGATGTTGGGGTCAAAAGTCCCCAACAATGATGCCAACGGATTGTTTCGTGCTACGCACTCCCACAATCCTACCCGCTATTCGCATATCATGGTGCTTATGCCCCACTTTTATGCTCATATCGGGGCGGGTCTCAAGGTCATTCTACCACCAGTGTGCAAGCACACGTGCTTTCAGACCTTTTGACCCTGACATCATGAATATAGATTATCACAATATCTACTCAAAAAATTTTTCCGTGTAACTATTTCGTATGTTAAAGTAACTTTTATTTCAATAAGCTATAACGAATACATTGGAAGCCTCATGGAGCAGGGCGAAATTAAAAGGAACTCTCGCAAAATTTGATTGTTCTGGAAAGTGCTATACTTAGTTATGTTTCCGAAAAGAGGGTTTTCAAATAACAGTTTGTAAGGAATAACTCCGAGCAGGAATATTCAAAAGCACCCATACATAAACACACCATAGCGAGTACATAGATTTTATAAATGAAATAAATGAAATTTCAGATACTAGACTTGAACGATTCAAATACCTGAGATATAATATTGCTAATTGAATAGTAACAGCTATCCTCCTCTACTACTTTTTCTTAATTAAAGTCTGTGTAAAATGATTTTGACTATAGATGTAAAACAAACTTGATAGTATTTTTGCGGAAATGTGTTATTATAATGCTATAAAAAAGAAAGGAATATATACGATGCATATAAGCAAACGACTAAAAGAACTAAGAATTGAAAATAATTTTAGCCAAGAGAAACTTGCCGAGATTCTTAATGTTTCCAGACAAACAATTTCAAATTGGGAAAATGAAAGGAGCTATCCGGACGTTCATAATTTAATTATGCTATGTGACATTTATTCCGTTTCTTTGAATACCCTTATGAAAGGAGATATCGAAATAATGAAAAAAGAACTGTCGAACACAAACCCGCACAACTCCCCCAAAGATGCAATACAGCTTATTCAGAGCGGATTCGTTATGATTATCGGACTACTTGTTGCCGTAATTGGTCTTATTGTTTTACTAAATAATGGAAGTCCAATCTGGGGATATGGATTGATAATTACTGGTGCGATTCTTGCTTGTTTTTTTGCCTTTTACGCTGATTATCTTAAACGCAAAAACAAGATAAAGACATATAAAGAATTAACCGATTTTTACGATTATTCTATGAAGTTATTAACTAAAGAAAATCATTAAACAATTAATAAAGAGTCACAGAATATTTGTTCTTTTTGAATAGTACAGACGTCTTCAAATTGCTGAACGACCACCTGTACTGTAATTAGCAGGCAACCTGAGACTTCGTAGACGGTCAACAAAAGCCGTATTAAACAGACACATGTTCCAGCTATAAAAAAGATATCTTCTTGAAAAAGTAGATATCTTTTTTATTATTGAAGAACCATTATGGATTGCAAAAGAGTATTGAAACTTCACTACGTAATCACCTCAGCAACCTTGAAATCGCAGAAGTATGTAGCACTTGCAGCAGAATGCCAGTTAATACACTAATTTTGCAATGTCGCAGTTGGTAATACATTCTGAAAAGTCTATCGCATCTTACTCATATAAAGAGCCTTTCATGGTCCAAACACTGTTGTTTTCCGCACCTGAAAGGTTGCACTGTATGACCGGAATGACTACTCATAATCACTGTATAACATGCTCTTATTGTTATTTTTCCTATCGCTGAAACTAAAGCAAGATTCGCCCAAGTAACTCAAAACCCACTTTGTGGATTTTGGTTACGGGCAATCTTGATGGGGATTCCGTTTCCCCATTCCCTCGGTTTCTTACACAGCAAGCTGTGTTTTTCGGCTTCTATATAGAATATAGTCGCAGCGTGATGGTTTCCATCACGAGAAAGGATAAAACATGGCAAGACCAAAAAAGCAAAAGGAACTGAAACGAAATCATCACATCATGCTCCGTCTTAATGATACGGAATATGATATTGTCACAGAAAATGCCCAAACAGCTAATCTGCCTGTAGCGGAATATGCACGTAAGCAAGTGATGAACCAGCGTATTACGATGAAATATGAAGTAGTGGCTGATGTGCCGGAACTGAAAAAACTGATTTCTGAATTTGGAAAGATAGGCAGTAACCTGAACCAGATTGCAAAATATTTTAATCAGGGTGGAATCCATTCACAGGAAATGAGGGCAGCAATTAACCAGTGTATTACCGAACTTTATGAGATGAAATATAAAGTGACCAAAATGGCAGGAGTTTTTCATGGCGATACTGAAACACATAGCAAGTAAAAATGCCGATTACGGAGAGGCACAGCGGTATTTGATTTTTCAATATGATGAATCCACAAAGAAACCGCTGCTTGATGAGAACGGACATCTGCAGCCTCGTGAAGAATATTATCTGGACGGAATCAACTGTGATCCCTTTACCTTTGATACGGAATGTATGGAACTAAATGCAGCTTACCATAAAAACCAAAATTATAATGAAATTAAATCGCACCATTATATTCTCAGCTTTGATCCGAATGACAAGGATGAGCATGGATTAACAGGAGAACGTGCCCAACAGTTAGGTCTGGAATATGCAAAAAAGAATTTTCCCGGACATCAGGCTCTCGTCTGCACACATACAGACGGACACAATGGAAGTGGCAATATTCATGTACATATTGTAATCAACAGCCTGCGGAAATTTGATGTAGAACGTCAGGACTTTATGGAACGTCCCTGTGATTCCCTTGCAGGGAACAAACATCATCTAACAAAAAAATATCTGATTCATCTCAAGCAGGAAGTGATGGATATGTGCCGCCGGGAAAATCTGAATCAGGTGGATTTGCTGACTCCTGCCGAAAGGAAAATTACTGAAAAAGAATATTGGGCAAACCGCAAAGGGCAGGAAAAACTTGATACGAAAAATCAACGTATGATTGCCGATGGCGTCACTCCCCGTAATACTAAATTCCAGACACAGAAACAATTTTTACGGGACTCCATTGATAGTGCCGTTTCATCAGCGCATACTCTGGAAGAATTTCAAAAGATTCTTTCTGAAAAGTATGGGATACTTATAAAAGAAAGCAGAGGACGATTCAGTTATCTCCATCCGGAACGTACTAAACCGATTACCGGAAGAAATCTGGGAACCCATTATGAAAAGAATTATCTTCTGCAGGTAATAGGAAATAATGTAAAATGTCACGATGAAGAGGTTGTAACTCCCGTTCCGAAAGCCGCCATACCTGCACCGGAAATGTATGCTGCTCAAAATAGTTCCATTCCACATGAAACTGCGTTTGCCATTCTTTTTATAAAATCAGATTTACATTTGGTTACGGATTTGCAAAACTGTGTAAAAGCTCAGCAGAATGCCGCCTACGCCAGAAAAGTAAAACTGTCCAATCTGAAAGAAATGGCAAAAACGGTAGCCTATGTTCAGGAACATGGTTACGATTCTCTCGATGCTCTGGAAACTTCCTTTTCATCTGTAAAAGAGCATACAGACACTTTCCGAAAAAATCTAAAATCAACGGAAAGAGACTTACGGGAAATCAACGAACAGCTTCACTACACAGGACAGTACCTTGCGAATAAAGCTATCTATACTAAATTTTGTCAGAGTAAAAATAAGGGTGTTTTCCGTAAAGAGCATTCCGCTGAAATTGCACTTTATGAAACTGCCCGGAAATTCCTGAAGGAGAAATCCGGCAATATAAAACTCCCTTCTATGAAATTGCTGAAAGAAAAGAAAGAAGAATTGTTAAAACAGAAAAAGTCAGCCCAAGAGCAGTATCAATATTATCGAGATTATCAAAAAGAATTGAATACGGTTCGTTCTAATATAAATTCTATTCTAGGAAAAGAATATCCTCACCAAAAAACTCATACAAAAGAACAGACTCTCACGTAATATTGGAATTATACAATGCTTTCAGATACCTTGTTTCAAATGAGTTGCTCTTGATAATTCAGGTATAATATGGTATGTTGATTGAAAGAAATATGAGAAAAGGATAGAATTACATGAATATTGATCTGAATAAAGTACAAAGATTTTTAGACTGGCTCAAAACACAGCTCTATTTAGATACGTTGGTTGTAAACGCAAGCAGACGAGTTGTAAAACGTGGACAAGTATATCGTTGCAATTTCGGTATGGGGATCGGAAGTGAAATGCAAAAAGAACGACCTGCTGTTATTGTACAAAATAGCATCGGAAATTTAAAATCTGGGAATACTATCGTGATTCCCATTACACATGATACAAGCACTTTACCTTGTGTTGCTGTCATTACCACACAATATGAAGCAGATGGTACAACTACCAAACTGGACGGACAGGCAAATGCCTCAAATATCATGTGTGTAAGTAAATCCCGTTTGGGTACATATATCTGTGATTTACCTGCCAGTGATATGAAGAAAGTTGACGAAGCTCTTGCAAAAACAATGGGGCTGATTGGTTACTATGCAGACTTAAATAAAAAGCTTTCTGATAAACTTACATATATTTCCAAAATTAAAGCAGAACGAAATACTGCACAAGATACATTAAAAGAAATTTATTCTGTTTTGGGTCTTGAAGAAACAGGCGATACAACCGAATTACTGGATTATTTAAAAAACCATATTGACACAAAACAATAAATCATGTACTATATAAGTACAAAGAAATCCCTTTCCGGTGTGTTGGGGACATTACCAAATTTTCAAAGGAAAGGGACTCAGGGTGAGTTCCTTTTTGCTACATATTTTATTTTTAATTAACATATGATAAGAACACAAAGTAGCTTTGGATCGGATATCCAAAGTTTTACCGGAGAAGGGAATCCGTTGAACGGTTTTCCCTTCTCTGTTTTTATAAAACGTTACAACCTTTATTTCCGTCTGCGCTCCATATCTTCCGCCACTGCCATCTGCGGTACTTCCTTTCCGCTTCGTTTTGCAATCTCTGCCTGTTTTTGGTGCAGCTTTACCAATACCGATGTCCTGGTCTTTTTCGGAGGCATATTGTTCCGTCTGCCGTCAATCATATTGTAGTTTTGTTCTTCACTGATTTCCGAACTGCGGAGATATTCCCCATTTTCCATATACTTCTGCCAGTTTTCAAGCGGCGGCTTTTCCTCTGGCTTCTGCACAGGCTTTGGCGGGTGCAGATACTCTCTGATCTGCTGCTTTGCGTTCTCATCAAAGCCGTTCCGGTTATCCTCCGCCACAATTTTCCCTTCTGCATCCAGTATCACATAGGCAGCATTCCTGCCGTATTCCATATGTTCCATAAGAAAAAATTCCCTGCCGTCTATAATCAGGGTGTCCAGCACCAGCCAGCTTCCTGCTTTGCCTTCAATATGAAAATTCGTAGTTTCAAAGGTAAGCAGCGCCCCGGATGAGCCAATGCGGATAAAACCTGCAATGACGGTAAAACCTTCTTTTTCTACATAGTAAGCGGTAATCTCGCCCTCTCGGTTCAAAACCAGCACATCACTGACACTGAGGGAATGACCGTCGAAGCTTTTCGGTATTTTCTTTTGCAGGCGTTCTCTTATGTTTTCGGGAGTATCCTGCCGCTGCATTTTGCCAAGATACACCTCCCTGTAATATTCGTACCGCACCTGAATCCCGCTTTGCTGCAGTTTTTCATAAGACCGGAAACGCATCTGTCTCGTCTCCGGCCCGTTTTTTAACTGATATACCGCAAACTGGTTTATATCCATTCCTTATCCTCCAAAAGTTCTGTCAAATACGGGGTTAAATCCATTTTGGAAAATTCCTCCTCTGTCAGATGTTCCATCTTCTCCAATGTCCCCTTTACAAGAGCAGTCATCTCTGTATCATGCTTCAAAAACGGAAGTATCTTTTTCATCTCTTCCTTCGTCTGTTCGCAAGTATCCTCCTGACAAATCGCCATAAGAAGGCATTCATCCTGTTCAAATTTTTTCATCATAATTCCGGTTCTCCTTTTCTGCGTCCCTGTGTTTTCTGTTCTGTCTGTCCTGTCTCCTGCGCTTTCAGCTTCGCCTGCCGTTCCCTGAGCGCCTGTAAGACAGACTGTTTCTTCCCTTTACCCTTGGCTGTCTGTATGTCCGCTTTCGGTGCTTTTTCAGCCGTTTTCTCCAGCTCCAAAGGCTTTTCTTTTTCCGGTTCCGTCAGTTCCTTCTCTTTCCATTTATCTAAAATTTTCTCCATATCCACGATAGCCTGCTGTACCAGCGGACTGTCCCGGTAATGCGGGATTTCATTAATAAATTCCGTCTGCATTTTTCCCGCCGTCATCAGTTCATATGTCCCGTCATAGATACTGCCGTCCTCCAGACGGAAACCAATCCCTTTGATCCCGTTCATCCGGTCTGCCGGGATGGTCTGGTACAGTTCTGCCGCTTCCTGAAGGCTCAAATCTTCATGATATTCTCCAAGAATGTGAAACTCTGTACACTCTGCCACATAAAAGCTGATTTTGGGTTCCGGTTCTTTTCCATCAGAAGCAGATAAGGAATGTCTCGCTTCTTCTATCTCTTCCTGTGCCGCTTTTTCTGTTTTCTCCTGCAGTTCTTCACAGTCTATACGTGTACAGTCCTCCAGCGCATAACCCTCTTCTGCAAGAAGATCCCCCGCAGCTTCCTCGATTGTCATATCATCGCTGTCCTCATAAATGCCGCCGTCTATCTCCCGGTAATCCATACCATAAAATGTATAATCATAACCGCCTTCTGTATCCTGGATAAACAAAAATCGGTCTTCCGCCTGATATGCAAGTTCTGTCTCCTGACCAGAAAGATTCCATATATCATTTTGTCCCATTTCCTGTTCATGGTTCATCTCCTGCCCTGCTTTACGGAACAAATTTACAAATCCATCCAATACTGCCGGATGGCTGTTTACAATATAATCTGCATTCAAGTCTGTTCCCCTGCTGACATTCTCCGGTATTTGAATCGTTTCTGCCCATGCTTTATTGTCTCTGGAATATCTGCCGTCATAAGAATGCTTCTGTATCGTGTTTGCAAGCACAAAGGAAATTCTCTCTGCACCATATGCCTCCAATACCTTTTCTGCAGTTTCCTGTGCAAGATGCATCCCATCAAAATTTTCCTTAATTGCTTCTTCAATGGCATTTTTACAGTCTAAATTCAGCTTTCTGGAATCCAGATAATCATCCGCAGCGCCATGTTCCATCGCATAGGATAATGTGTGAGGATAAACGGGCGGATAATTTTTCTCCAAAGATGTACCCTGTTCGCTCTCCGGGTGTTCCGGTTCCCACGTCATCCCTTTTTCCGCAAGATACTCCTGAATTGCTTCCATTGCACCCTTATCAAAACCATTCTCCAATTCCTGCGCCACCAGTTCGCCGTCTGCATTGACAATGACAGCCGCAACCGAATCACCATATTCATTGTTTTTCATAAGATAAAATATCTCATCCTTGATTTCCCGTACATCAGCGGTATGCCAAAGACCGTCATGCTGCTCAATCTCAATTCCGGAAGTATCCAGTGTTACAGCGGAATCTTCTCTTTTATGGTTCATTTTTACTTCATGCTGACGCTGCAGGATAAAGTCCGGTAATTCTGCAAATCCCATACTGTCCACATAATATGCCTTTGCACTGCCCCCGTTTGTCAAAACAACTACATCACTGACAGAAAGTGAATGTCCCTCATATCCTGCCGGATGGTTGATATTAAACCGTTCATACAGTCCCTCTAGAGTTTCTCCTTCTGACAGCTTTCCTCCATAGACCAGACGGTAATCTTCTGCATTTATTTTTAAATTATGGGCAGTCACAAAATCCATTCCCATAAAACGGTAATCTCTTCCTTTTTCAGAATCACCAAGCTGATAAATGGCATACCGCTCTTCCTTACCGGACAGATATAGATTTTCATTTGCCCGTCCGATGGCATTTTCCATTTTTTCCTGTTCTATGTTCAGGTCTATGGCATTCATTTTTTCCTGATACTCCGCAAGTGTCACCATCTCGCCTGTGAAATTCAGTTCATCTCCAAGCCGGAAATATCCCTGTTCTGGGAGGGAAAGCGGAACTGCTGTGAGAATGGTTGCGGCATGATTGACCATTACCTGTTTTTCTATGGTAAGCGGATAACCGGGATCATAATCTGCCCCTCGTAGTTCATAGCGGTGCAATCCCTCCGGGACAGCTTCCCCGGCTACACGTTCATTTATAAAAAGTGCCGGGACATCAAACAATTCTACTTCCTGATACTTTTGTTCCTTTTCCGGCATTCCGCTTTCTTCTCTGACTGCTTCCCTCCTGTGGTACTTCTCCCACACTGCCTTTTCTATCCCGAAAAGACCGTCATGCGTATCAAGTTCTCCTTCATCATCCAGCATTGCCTCCGTATCATCCGGATACAGGGCGAATATCTCAAAACCTTCCTGAAACAATTCATGTGCCCTCTCCCTTTCAACCGGAAGCATTCCCTCATTCTGATAGCCATAACGATGCAGTTCCGTCATTCCCACCATGCCATCAGGGAGAAACTCGATTTCTTTTTGTATATCCCGGCAGATTTCTGTGGCGGAACGAAGATCTGGAATCGCCTTTGCCTCCGCCAGTTTTCGGATAAGTTTCTCCGTTTCCTCTGCATTGTCAAACTTATACGCATAATTGACCAGCAGATTTCTCTCTTCGCCGCTAAAAAGTGTCCGTTCCTGTTCTACCCTGTCTATCAGTATTTCTGCCTGCTTCATGGCAGACAGTGACAGTTCCGGTTGTTCCCGCATAAGCCGCTGTATCACTTCTGTCATGCTGTCAATAAAAGAACCTGCCGTTTTCCGTATCGTATCCATCGAGGTACGCAGCTCTTTCATATCCATGCTGCTGCTCCATCCGGCAATGTAAGGAAAAGAATAATCCGAAGTATCCAAACCAAAATACTGGCAGACTGTATAGGCAACACTTTCCGCTTCTACTTCCTTTGTCATCTGGTTCTTTTTCTCTCCCTGTTCTTCCATAAAATCCCGGTCATGCAGCATCGCATGGGTAACCTCATGGATGCCTGTTTTCATTGTCTGACTCTCGCTCATACCGTTTTGGATAACAATTTCTTTCTCCGTATTACTGTAATATCCCTTTGCCCCACTGCTGATTTCATCGAAACGTACAGGCACAGGAGACACTTCCTGCACCGCTTTCATAAAAACTTTAAAGTTTTCGACACTCCCCATCAGTTCCGGCGTCTCCAGTTCCGGAAGCGGCTCTCCATCCGTCTGTGAGATGTCAAAGACACTGGCCACACGAAACCGTGGAATCACAATTTCCACCTCTTCTGTTTCCGGCTGTCCGTCAAACCGCAGCACAGGTTCCTGTGTTTCCGGATCAATCTTTTCCACTTCCTGCTTCTCCCGGATAGGTGCAGGTGCGATAATCTGGATTGCCTTCTCCCCTCGCCGCACCTGCCGCTTGAACTTCTTCTGCCATGCCTGATACCCGGCTACCAGTGTGGCGTCTGGTTTCTGCATGGCAATCAAAAGTGTATTGTTAAAACTATAATTATGGAATTGGGACATGGTTCGGAGATATTCTGTATACATTTCTGATGTAAACAGTTCTTTCACTCCCTGTTCCAGCTGTTCTGTGATTTCTTTCATCTGCAGTTCCCTTTTTTCTGCCATAAATCTCCTTTCCAAAAATCCCGTCTCCGATTTGATTTTTCGGGACGGGATTCTCTGCTCTTTATTTTGATTTTCTTTATAACTGTTGTTCTTTTTTCTTTGCGGTATGTTTCCAATTCTTCGCCTCATGGGAAAGCCGTTCTTGTGCCTGCTTCAGCTTTCCAAGCACTGACGGTTTCTGTACACTGTCTGCGGTATGGGAAAGCTCTGATACCCTCCCTGCCATCGTGACTGCACATCTCGGACTATCTGCCACCGCCGCTATATCTTCCCCCATGCCAAGTGCTTCGGATGTTCCTTTTTCATCCATGTTCAGCAGGGAATTTAATTCTGCCAGACGTTCCATTTTTTCTGTCAGTTCCGCCTCTTTCGGAAATGGCTTTTCCACCTCCTCCTGTGCTGTGGCAAGCTGACTTAACAGATTCTCCATTTTCTGTTCTGCTTCTGTCAGACGTTTTTCTATCCCGGTCAGGGCATTACTAATACGCTGCAGGTTGCCCAGAACATCCTTTCCAATCTCAATCTGATAACTGCACTGCCGTTTTATTGTCAGTTTATAGGTCTGGTAAAAGCTGTCATAAGATGCATTTAAGGAAAAGCCATGAAATTCCCCAATCTGCCCATTGCTTTTTACTGCTTTTAACCCGGCACAGGCAGCAAGGATTGCGGTTCCTGCCTCCTTCCTGTCTGTGTACGTCTTTCCTCCAATCATCATTGAAAAATTGTCTTTTTCCTTCTCTTCCAGAATCGGCTTTACTGCCTCCCTGTCCGCCCGAAGCCCTGCAATCTGCTCTTTTTGTGCGGCAATCTGTACCGGATAATTTTTAGCAATGTCTGTCTCCAGACGGTATTTCTGGCTGGTATGGTTCGCTTTCATCAGTTTTAATTTACTGACCTGAATATCCAAATCCATTTTTTCACGGATATACGGATTTCCTGTTGCAAGTGCCTTAATTTCCGCATAAGAAAGCGCCGCATCATCCACATCCTCACAGGCACGCACAGGGGATTTGCTTGTCATGATCTGGCTGATAAATTTCTGCTTGTTCTCCAAAATCTGCCACATATAAGCATCAAATGTATTTTCCGTAACATAACGGAATATCTTTACCTTCTCATTCTGGTTACCCTGACGAAGGATACGTCCCTCCTGCTGTTCCAGATCAGTCGGTCATTTTTTGCGGACAGTTCATACATGCTATCCTTTTCTGTTCTCTGCTCCTGCGTTTGCTCTCGTTTGATTTCTCCCTCCGTATCTTCTTGGCACAAGCAGGACAATACCTTGATGCACCAGAGCCCGGGACATATTCAACGCCGCACACCGTACAATTTTTAGCGGGCATTGCTGCCCACCGTTTTGTAGGTATGATATGTAATTCATCGACAAAGCCGATGAATTTATAGTAAATCTTGATTTCCTGCTTCACTGTTCCGTCTGCCATCTTCTCACGCTCCGAAACAAGTATCTTGTCTATGAGTGCGTTTATAACTGTTGCATCCAGTTCTTTTAAGCCTTGATAATTTCGGATAAGGGCGAGGAAGTCACGGATTCCCCGTGATTTCTCGTAGCTTTCATTAAGAGTTTCCGTCACCTCTTTCAGCCTTGCTTCAATTTCAAGCTGCTCTTTCTGGTATTTCCCCGACATCATCTCAAAATTCCGCTCGGTAATACGCTCCATGACCTTATCCTCGTAGAGAGAGGAAAACAGCCTGTCCAGTTCCGCAAGGCGTTTGTTCAGCTTCTTACGTTCTTTCTCTAATGCTTTCGCCCTGCTCTGGTCTGTTTCCGTGAGCCGCTTTTCTATGGCCCTGACCGCCTTTTCATCATTCACTGCCATATCCGCAAAACAGTTGATGTCGGCAAGAACGGCATTGAATAAATCCCTTGCTTCTATATTGTGGGCACTACACTCGCTTCTTCCGTTTCTTGCATAATTATTACATGAATACTGTACACAGTCGATAATCTCTGGGCGTTTCCTCCTGTGTACGTTCATTGCCCGCAGAGCACATCCGCAGTCCACACACTTGATAACGCCTGCAAAAATATTTACAAATCCTCCCTTGTTCTGTGGAAGCCTACGACTTGTAATAAGCTGTTGGACAATATCAAATTCCTCCTGCGTGACTATTCCCTCATGGGTATTGGGTATCACTTCCCATTCTTCGGGCAGCTTAGAGGGGCGTTTCTTGCTTTTCATATTGGCGGCAATCCGTTTGTAGCCTACAAGATTTCCCGCATATATCGGGCTTCTTAAAATGCTCCTCACGCTGTTCCCACTCCAAATATAGCGTTTGTCCTCGTTCCCCTCAAAATGACGTTCAAAGCCTGTTTCGCCACGCTCCGCCGCATAAGCGGCAGGGCGTAGGATATGCTGTTTATTAAGATGTCTGCAAATTTTGGCAACTCCATTCCCTTTTAATGCAAGGTCGAATATCTCTTTTACAACATGTGCCACTTTATCATCTATCAGCAGATGGTTGTGGTCGGCAGGGTCTTTGATATAGCCATAAGGGGCGGTAGTTCCCATGAATTTCCCCTGTTGAAACCTCGCCCGATATGCCGATTTTATCTTAACAGATATGTCAGCGGCATACATTTCGTTTAAAATGTTGCGGAAAGGCGTGATGTCCATAGCAGATTTATTCAAGGTATCTACGCCGTCATTGACCGCTATATACCTCACGTTATGCTCTGGGAAGAAAACTTCCAGATATAACCCACAATCAAGATAGTTTCTCCCCAGACGGGATAAATCTTTCGTAATCACGCAGTTTATCAGACCGCTTTCAATGTCTTTTATCATATTCTGGAAACTTGGTCTTTGGAAATTTGTACCAGAATAACCATCGTCCACATACGTTTTTGCTATGTGCCATCCCTGCTTTTTCACATAATCCGTGAGGATGGATTTCTGTGTCGCAATGCTCGCACTCTCGTTATCCGTACCATCGTCTTTAGATAAGCGGCAATAAATGCCGACTAAATAGATTTTCTTTTCTTCTTTGATTCCTGCCATACTGTAAAACCTCCGTATCTGTCCTATCTGTTTTCATGTCCCATTGCGTACATTCTAAGCGGACAGCCCCTCATTGTCGAAGGTGTCGCCCTCGGCAATCTTCTTCCGAATATCCTCGGAGATAATCGGGACAAACGCTTCTGTAACGGTCTGTGTGCCGACATATTCACGGCTGATTATCATCTGCACTGGTGCTTTTGGCACGATACGCTTTCTCTTTTTATCTGCTTTCTTATCCTCGCCCATACTTAAATCTTCCTTTCCAGACAGGGCAGGGAAGAGTTTGGAAATGTCCCCGCCCTGCCAATCAGATACCATTAATCCTCGCTGTTTAATTCTTTCTGTAATGCTTTAAGGAGTGCCGCCGCTTCATCAGCGTTCAGCGTGATTCCCTTGCCGCACTTTTCACGGTTCGGGGAAAAGCTGCGGATGTCATACTTCGGCTCTTTCCCATTCCATGAAATGAGATTGATTTCCTTTGTGTAGCCACTGTCGCCCGTAGACAATACTGCGATTTCCTTTACGATTTCATACTGGATTTCTCTCATTCTCCATACCTCAACTCTCTGTATTTACTTCCCGAAAAAAGAAGATTAGCGGCTGTCACGGTTGCGTTTCCTCTGCAACTCACGCTCCAAAAGTTTGATGATGGTTTCCTCCATCTGCTTCGGCGTTGTGTTCTTCGGAAAGTATTTTTTCAGCTTGCTTGTGTTGATTTTCAAGGTTTCTTTCTGGTTGCCCTTTTCCTCCGTCATAATCGCAAATATCGTATCCATGTCAAGCCGCCCGCTCTGGCTTAACTGTTTCATCCGCTGTGCCTGTGAGAGTGAGGGCGTTGCTTCTTCGCTCTCCATCGTGGCAAAGAGGTTTTCCTGCTCGTCTTTCTTCAAGAAGGACAGTTCCACCGCAGGCGTGAGGGCGATTTTCCCCTCGTCCACCATCTGCAAAATCGGCGGTATCAGTTCCGTCAGGCGGATAAAACGCTGCACGGTCATCCTGCCCACGCCGAAGCCCTGTGCCACCTTGTCGTCCGTCCGCAACTTCGTCACAACTTGTGACGAGGTTAAGTCTGTGCGGAAACCCTGCCGCTTCATGGCTTCGGATTTCATCTTGTAAGCAAACGCCCGCTCCGATGGCAGGATATTCTCACGCTGCAAATTGCTGTCTACAAGGGTGATGATGGCTCGGTCACGGTCTAAGGGCAGGACAAACGCAGGCACGGTATTTATCCCTGCAAGTTCAGAAGCACGGACACGCCGCTGTCCTGCAATCACTTCATAACCGTCCCCGTCCTCTTTCGGGCGTGTGATTATCGGCGTGACAATGCCAAATTCCTTGATGCTTTCCGCTAACTCTGACAGTGTTTCATCTTCTGCCACATGAAACGGATTGTCGGGGAACGGGTACAAGTCTTTGGTCTTTAACACCTTAAAATCCTGTTTCTTCATTCACATATCTACCTTTCTTTCGCTCTGCTTCTATGATTTTTCTGCAATTCTTCCAACACTTCGGGCGGTATTTTTGACAGCAGCCGCCCCATCTGCTCGTTGGTTCTCTGCAATTCAAATATCTTCTGATTCGCTTTCTGCACCTTTAGTTCCTGCTCGTACTTTTCATCACGCATACGCCCCGCATAGTCTGATTCCTGCCCAATTCTCTCTTTCAAACTGTCGATATACGCCTGCTGTTTCCCGATTTCCTTAGAGAATTTCTCCACGTCTGGCAGCCATGCAGAGAGTAAATCTAACGCTTTATCCCTTTTCTTCCCTGCGTTAAAGGCGTTGATGTCGGATAGGGCAGACACGATTTCTTCATACTGTTTATCAAGCCTGCCGCCTAATTTATAGAGCCATGTGGGGACGTGTTTCCGCTTGGTTTCCATTGAGGACTGCCCCCGTTCAAGCTGATTCCACCGTGAGGACATCCGCTCATGGTAGGCGGTCTGCCACTCGGATAATGATTTCTGGTTGCCTAAGATAGCTTTCGCTGACAGCTTATTGTCTGGCGTAATCGGCACAAAGCAGAGGTGCATATGGGGCGTTCTCTCGTCCATATGGACGACAGCGGAGAGGATATTCTGCTTTCCAACACGCTCCGAAATGAAGTCAAGAGCCGTCTGGAAATACGCTTTTTGTTCTTCGGGCGGTAACTGGTTCATAAATTCTGGTGAAGCTGTGATGAGCGTTTCCACCATCATCACGCTGTCTTTCCTTGTCCTGCACCCCGCTTCGGCTACCATGCGGTTAATCTCTTTCTTGTAGGTGTACTTTGGTGGTGCTATGAGATGGTAATTGTTTTTAGAGCGTTCCATATCTATATCTGGGTTGCTTTTGTAGGCTTCTTTCTTCCGCTCGTTGTGGCGTTCACAAGCCGCAACGCCGCCCGCTTTTCGTTTCTGGAAACGCAGGATTGCATAAGGCATAGGCGGATTCCTCCTTTCTTTCGGCGGGTGACCGTCCTTTGGGGTGACAGCGGTGACGGTGGTGACAGCAGTTTTGGGATACCCCCTGCCGACTGCCGCAACTGTCACCCTCACCCCCTGCATGACGGTCATGTCGATGATGACGGTGTTTTTGGGATACCCCCCTCGCAAGAGCCGTCACCGTCATGCCGCCATTCTTTTATCCGAAGCCGTAAGGCGTAGGATAGCAGGGCACAGCCCTGCCTTAAGGGAGTCCAGAGGGAACGTCTGGCACACGACTTTGCAGGGCAAAGTGTAGTGTGTTACACCCTGTAAACGCAGTCGGAAAAATCGGAATGATTTTTCTGACCGCAGGGGTGGTTTTACACGACCGAAAAGGGCGAGTAAATCTCACGCCTGCATTTTGCGTTTACGGGGTGTTCTCCCGTAGGGATGACAGCGGCAGGGTATCCTAAAATCACTGTCACCACCGTCACTGCTGTCACCCGCAGGGCAGAGCCGCCAGCTTTACATGGCTTTAAGCGTCAATGACAGTAACAGGGGGGTATCCTAATATCGCTGTCACCACCATCACCGCTGTCACCCGCCCTCCTTGCAAGGGCAATCCGCCTGCCGTCTTTCCTGCGGCTGTACTGGTAGCAGATACGGTTCTCGCTTAAAAATGTGGTGCGGTATTCATTCAGCCATTTCGTAATCACCGTGGGTATGGTTTCCGTTTCCCCCATAGCGGCTAACAGTTCCGTTGCCGTGCCTATCCATTCTTCCTTATCCCTCATAAAATCCACCAACCGAAAAAGGACATCTGGTATCGTTTCTTTCGCAAGCTGCTCCTGCGTTTTCCGCTCCACAAGCTCCCAACGGCAATCACGGAAACGCAGCGTGTATTCCTGATAAGGCGTGTCCCTGCCCGTCACATACAGCTTGGCGGTGTCAGACGCACGTTTCTCCTTTTCCAGAACAAAGGTAGCGTCCGCACTCCCCGTTAATCCTGTCGTCCCAGACACCTTGTTGAACACGTCGCTGTCATTCTGCTTTCGGATGTGGTGTACGACAATGACCGCCAGAGAGTGCCTGTCGGCAAAGTCTTTGATGAGGGAGATGTCCCCATAGTCGCTTGCATAGGCATTGTCTTTTGAAGCTGTACGGACTTTCTGCAAGGTATCAATGACAATGAGCCTGCTGTCTGGGTAATCTTTCAGATAATCTTCAAGCTGCACGATAAGACCGTCTGACAGCTTGCAGCTTGCCACGGCAAAGTGGAGCCGCCCGCTTGCTTCGTCCGTCAAACGAAATAACCTGTCCTGTATGCGGCAGAACGTGTCCTCAAGGCAGAGGTAAAGCACATCGCCCTCCATTGTCGGCATATCCCATAAAGGGATTCCCTGCGACACGCATAAGCATAGCTTCAGCATGAGCCAGCTTTTGCCTATCTTCTGTGAGCCGCAGAACAGCGATAAGCCTGTCGGGATAAGGCTGTCCACCACAAAGGATGGTTTCTCAAGCGGTTCATAAAGGAGCGTTTCGGCGTTGACTGTCTGTAACTTCTGCATGGCTTTCCTCCTTTCGGGCGGTGTCTTTGTTTTCGTTGCACATAGGCGTTGACCTCCTTAAAAATAGATTTACTCCCACGGAAAAAAGTGAGAGTATGTAATGCCGCCAATCCCACACAAATAAAAAACAGATTTCTTTTTCGGGCGGTGTCGGTCACGGTTGGAGATATTTCTTCAATTTCCGCCTTTACTTTCTCCTTTGCAATCGCAACAGATTTCTGTATTGCCGAAGCGGTGCAATGCTCCATAGCGGCGATTTGGTAAAAATTGAACTCATACTCGTAGTAGAGCAGGAAACGCCGCCTTTGTATCTCTGGAAGGCTCCCAACCGCCTTATAGAGCGTTTCATTCCGTTCTTCCTCAACCATGCGTTCATCAAGGCTCTTAGGCACACGCAACGCCCGTCTGTAAAGGGTTTCGTCCCATACCTCGTTAAACTCCCTGTGCCGCTCGTCCCATTAGAAAAGATTCCTGTTCCTGCGCTCCATCTGCCGAAACTCCATAAAGAACTGTTCCGACACTTCCAACTCGTGGGATTTGCCCTGCCCGTCCTTAAAGCTGATAAAATACCTTGTGCCGCTTTCCGTGGATTCCTCCCGAAGCGTGTATGCCTTAACCCTGTATGCCATCCTGTTGTCCTCCTGCAAAAAATGAGTGAGGGGATTTCCATCCCTCACCCAGTAGCCCGCAGGATGGCAGGCTGTTTTAGAAGCTATAAAATTTTCCGCAGCTTCTTCCGCAGATGGTCTAACCTCGCATAGATGGCACCAGTCGTCAAATGCACAAGCGGGGCAATCTCCTTTGTGGAATACCCCTGCATTTTCAGCAGGACGATTTTCAAGGTACGCCCGTCCACCGTGACTAATACTTGATAGAGATTTTCGCTCTCAATCTCTTCCAGTAACTCCGCAACCGTACCCACTTCCGCCTGCCGCTCCCTGCCTGCCATGTCCTCAAGATATTCCGCAACGTCATTCGTCCATCGGTAAAACCGCCTGTTGGAATTGAAGTCTGCCCTGTCCGCCATGCGTATCTGCTCAATGGTCGCTTCATCAACGCCGCACTCACGCAGCAGCTTTTCCTCCGCTTCTTTCCAGATACGCCATTTCCTGTCCTCCCGTCCGTGGTTGTATGCCATTCTTACTTCCTCCAATCAGAATTGATTGAGAGGGCAGAGAAAAGCCCCCTCATCTTCCCAAAGGAAAAAACAAGGGGGCTGAACGCCTTAAATTTTAATTTTCTATTATCTTTCTTAGTTTTATTAGGATTCTGGCTTTGCGTTTGTTTACAACGCTCTGGGTTATGCCCAACCTCGCCCCGACTTCACGCTCGGAAAGTCCGTCAAAAAAGATTGCCTGTATCAGCTCCTGTTCACTATCCGACAGCAAAGGCAGGGCGGCTTTCAGCCTGTCCACCATGACCGCATTGACAACGGTTTCTGCAATGTCCACCGCTTCATCAGTGATAAAGTCCAGAGGATTCCCCTCGCTGTCCGTAAATCCGTCGAGAGATAGCAGTCTATTCTTTGTATCTAATTTTTGCAGATAACGCCACCGTTCCTTGTCACGGTAGAAGTCTGTGTATTGCTCCCTCACGACTTCAAGCAGACAGCCTTGAATGGGGATAAACAGCTTGTCCATATAGGTCTGGTCGGATTCCCTGCAACGGCAGAACTCCGTGTAGGATAATTCCACATAGCCGCCACTTTCTCTGATATATACCTTTCTTGGTGCATATTTCACCATAAATACCTCCCATCTGAATTTTTGAAATGTAAAAAATCCAGATGGAGAGGCGGAGAACGACACCGCATATCAGAAACAGCCCTACGGCACTTTCCAACAAAAATCGACAAAAGAAAAACCGCAAAGGCTCTGTGACCTTTACGGTTATAGGAAATAGTAATTCTATTGTATGGAGATTGTACTTCTACTTTCAAGGTGAGAAGTACCGTTGCACTGGCAGAAATTTTTTTAACTGGTTTCCTGCCGTTCTCTGATATGCTATGTATTGATAAATTTTGCTTCGTATGAGCAGATAGATAACTGCCCGAAAAAAGGACATAAAAAAATCCCTCCAAATTTAAAAACAAATTCAGAGGGTAATTTAGGGTATAACAAAATAACCCACCCGAATATCGTTTTTTTTATTTGGTGAGTTTGTTCTTTCAAATACGAAACAAAAAGAGCCGATGATTCGTGAATTGTTCCACAATTTCATCGGCTCTGCGTCTTAAGCGTCTGGCTCTTTGATGACAGTTATCTTCAAGTTGTCAACTTTAATCAATCTTTCTTGTCTGCATTTTGGACAATAAAGGGGATAATTCTCCAAAACAGTGTCCTTCCTAATTTTATTACGGGTTTTGCTCCCACAAACAGGACACAATATCCATTCGCATTTCATCATAATTAGTCTCTAATCCTTTCAAATCTCATTTTATATGACTTTTGCAAGCTGTTAAGCTAACTTGTGGAACATATGCCGAACCTTATCTATACGGCTATTCGGGCGGCGGGGTTGGCAAATAAATTTACCAATAGCTGGCTGGTATCCTTTTAACTCTGTCAAGCAGACTCCCTGCCCATTTGTGAAATAAGTTAAATCGTTCCTGTATTCTTGAATACATCTAGCAGGGATTTCTCCTTTCAGAATGACCTCGTCATTCTTTATCTGAGTACTTACAATATCTGCACAATACCTTGGAGCATCATGATACGCCCGTGAGAGATATTCCTGCGGTGCATAAATTTCAAAGTGGAGATATGGCTCTAATAGTTCTGTCCCTGCTTTTTTTAAAGCCTGCTCCAATACGATAGGGGAAAGCAGCCGAAAGTCTGCGGGGGTACTTACAGGACTATAATACAATCCATATTCAAAACAGATTTTACAGTCTGTCACTTTCCATCCATACAGCCCCTGCTCGCAGCCATAAAGAACCCCCTCCATAACCGCATTTTGGAACGATTGATTTAAATATCCAAGTGAAACTCTGCTTTCATACTGCACTCCGCTTCCAATAGGGAGCGGCTCTATGGACAACCCGACAGAAGCCCAGAAAGGATTTGGCGGGACTTCTATGTGGATGGTATATTCTGCTTTTCTAAGCGGTCTTTCCATATATATAACAGTAGGCTCTTTTATTTCTGCCTCCACATGATATTTTTCCTCAAGGATGGCACAAATGACTTCCATCTGCACATTCCCCAAAAAAGAAAGTATAATCTCATGCGTTGTAGTATCCACATAATATTTTAAAAGAGGGTCGCCATCTGAAATTTCTGTAAGTGCCCCAAGCAATATTTCCCGCTGTTCAGATTTCTTTACTGCAATCGTTGTTTGGAGCATAGGGAGAGGATTTTCAATAAATTTTCTCTGCGGCAACAGTATTTCGTTCCCCAAAATACTGTTTAGCTGCAAAACATCATTTGGTAAAATTACAATATCACCAGAGCAGGCTGTATCGGATGAATATAATTCACCGTTTGTCGGAACACACATCTCTGTGATTTTTATTTTCTCTTTTTCAGATATTCTAATAACATCCCTCAAATGCAATGTTCCGCTATATATACGCACATAAACAAAACGCCGCCTTTTCTCTGAATATTCAATCTTAAAAACCTGCCCGCATAGTTCAGATTGACCTTCAGGCGTTGATGAATAAAATTTACTGGCAATTACTTCTATAAGCTGCCGAATCCCCAGATTGTTTTTAGCGCTTCCGTGATAAACGGGAAATAACGTTCCGTTTTGGAATCTCCTGTTTTCTTCCTGTTCCAGTTCTGACATTTTAAACGGTTTCCCTGACATATATTTCTCTAATAGTTCATCGTTTCCCATAATTACCGCATCCCACTGTTCCATATCGTCATTGTCCGTTACATTTATATGGGGATGCTGCCCAACCTTTTGCTTCACTATAATTTCCGAAGAAAGCTTTGCTTTCATTTCCCGATATACCATTGGCAAATCAATCCCCTCTTGGTCAATTTTATTGATGAAAAAAATTGTCGGAATCTTCATTATCTGTAGTGCATGAAACAGTATACGGGTCTGTGCCTGTATGCCATCCTTTGCAGAAACTAATAATACTGCTCCGTCTAATACGGATAAAGAACGGTATACTTCCGCCAAAAAATCCATATGGCCTGGCGTATCTATAATGTTGACTTTTACATCCTCCCACTGAAAAGATGTCACTGCTGTCTGGATAGTGATTCCCCTTTGACGCTCCAAATTCATTGTATCTGTCCTTGTTGTGCCTTCATCTACGCTCCCTAGTTCTGCAATTGCACCACTGGTATACAATAAACTTTCCGTTAATGTTGTCTTTCCTGCGTCAACGTGAGCCAGAATGCCTAAGTTAATTATTTTCATGTGATTTTCCTCCTATCAACACCCAAAAAAGGGCATAAAAATACCCAGTGATAAATACTCCTATCACTGGGTAAATAACTCCAATAGCCCCAAAACACTTATATGTTTTCGGGCATATAAAATTACATGATAAAAGTATTCTTAAACTGGGTACAAAAAACTAAGCCCCATATTAAAAGTGAAACGGGACTGCTACTTTTTGTTCCCACTATCAAATTGACAGTTTATTTAAGAATACCTTGCCGCATATTTATTAACTCCTTGTATAATACTGAATCTAATTATATTCCTTAACCCTTTATTTGTCAAGCTGACAAACTAAAGCAGAAAAAGCGGCAGGATTTCCCCCTGCCACTAATCATCTGTTTATGCAAAAATAATTTCCTTTTCCACAATCTCCCTCGCACAAGCCCTTATGTTATTGAGGCATCCTGTCCATTCTAAGGCGTTTTCTGCCTTTAGCTGTTCCGTTATGCCCTGTGCCTGTTTCATACCCTCTATGAGCCTTTCAAAGCGTTCCTGTGCCTGTCTGTTGATGTCGGCAAGGTAGGCGTTTAGCCTGCCGCTTGTAAGAAGATTGGTGTATGTAACTTTACGGTACTGTTTTAGATAATCTAAATGCCGTTGCCCCCAGATGCCTATTGCCTGTTCTTCTTCGGCGGGTACAGTTAAGCACGGTATCAAATAATCCCCTTGCCTTTCGTATTTGCCGCCCAGTTCCTCAAATAATGATTTTGCCATTGTCTGTTACCTCCACATTCTTTTTTATTTTGAATGTCCGCAAAATCCGTCCTACATCCGAAGGTTTCCAGGGGCAGTCTAAATGATGCAGGGCAATAAGCCTGTCCTGTATATTCGTCCCTGCTCCTAATTTCGGCGTGGAACCAAGCAGGATACGCACCTGTCCGGCACGTACCTTTGCAAACAATTCCGCTTTTTTTGCTTCTGTGCCCGCTTCATGGATAAATGCAATTTCCTCCCTCGGTATTCCTTTTTCCACCAGTTTTTCACGAATGTCATCATATACATTGAATGTCCCGTCATTCTTCGGCGTGGACAAATCGCAAAAGATAAGCTGCGTTGATTTCTTTTCTGCCGTTTCTTCCCATATGTCATATGCATTTTTTGCGCAACGGTTTACCTTGCTGTCCGCTTCATCCGGCAGCATGTCGTTTAACAGCCGCTGGTCTAACGCACACTTTCTTCCATCATTGGTAATTTTCAGCATGTTATCCACTGTTGGCTCTACCAAACCGCTTCTAACCGCCTCTGCCCTGTCGGCAAATGCACTGACCATATCCTGCTGTATCTCGCTGGGTTTTAGCACCTCATTGATATATTCCGCTTCTGGTACAGGCAGATTCAGCATATCCGCAGTCTGGATATCTGCACTTTCTTTAAAAAGAGAAATCAATTCCGGAAGATTAAAAAACCGGGCAAACCGTGTTTTCGCACGATAGCCCGTCCCTTCGGGAACGAGTTTGTCAAGATGATTTTTGTAAGTTTTCTAAATTCAAATATTTATCCGCTGAAAAATCTCCTAACATCTCGTGTCGGCATATTTCTTGAAACACCGTATTCAAGGGCTTCTTTGCATTTTCCGATTGCTTTACATTGACAATAAAGGTTGTTTTTCCTATTCGTGTTGTATAAGATAAAGTGTTTTCTTTCATATAATCCGTTTCTCCTTTTCCAAAATTGACTGTGGGGCATTCCCTTTGGAACACCCCACAAATACATCTGTTTCATCGGAACATATCAAGAAGTCATTAAGTCGTGAGTATAATGGAAATGGTTATCTTTCCATACCACGCTTGTTTCTGCGTTCCTTGATACGCTCCTGTCTTGCTTTTTCCCTTGCTTCTTTTTCGGCTTGTAACTGTGCTTCTCGCAAAGAAAAAAGTTGCCTTACTTTTTCGGTAAAAAGTTTGGCAACTTCGGGGAAATGCTCTAACGCTTCAAGAAAAGGTCTGCACTTTTCTTTCAGTTCGTTGTATTTGGTTTTCATTCGTTCCAATGCGTTTGCACTGTCCATATATTTCTGTCGGTAATAAGTGGCACTCTGCTCAAATTTTTTGATTTCCGCACGACTGGTAATCCCCTCTTTGGCAAGGGCAGTCAGTTGGGAATAGTCCTCTTTGGAGATTGCCATTTTACCTGTGATTGTTTTCTGCCCCATACTGTCAATCTCATTTAAGGTTTTGGAGATATGACGGGCAGGCTCATACTTGACTTGTTCCTTTTGAATACGCTTCTGCAACTTCTCCAATCGCTCTTTATCCTGTTTGATTTGATATTGCAGGGAAGTTAAATGCTCTACTGTACTTCCGTATTCGCCACGCTGAAAGCCTTTGAATCCCTGTTCCGTCATATAGTGAAACAATTCGTCTTGCAGTATGCTGTACGAAGCTCTAAACATCGGCTTTCCGTTCTTCCTAAGAAGCGGATTTCCTTTTTCATCGGTCAGCGGAATATCCGATTTCCATTTCTTTGAGTGGCTAATCTGATTGACCACTTCCTTGACTGTTCCACGCAGTTTTTCGTCTTTGCAACGCTTGCTCCACAGGATTTCTTTCTCCACCACAGGCAGAACCATAGCGTGAAGATGATAATGGTAAACCTCTTTCCCAAGTTCCTCGGTTGCGGCTACATTGATTTCATCAGCGTGCATTACTGCCGATATTACATTATCAGCACCGAATTTTTCTTCAATGAAATGATAGGCTTCTTCATAAAACTGCTTTGCGTATTCATAACCACCGTTACGCTCGAAGTACATCGTGTTCACATCAATCACAATCTCATCAAACAGCGTTGCGTCTTTCCTCAACCCTCGAAGCGATACCATACCGTCTGTTTCCATCTGCTTTAACTGTTCCATATAGGTCGGGGCAGTCGGCTTTTTGAAATGCACATTAAAGGGTATTCGCTCTACAATTACATTCATATTTTCGTAGGTTTCATTCTTGCGTTCGTTGTGCCTTTCCGCCTTGCTCACATCAGAAGCGGTGTACTGTTTTACCCTTGCACAACTCATATCTGCCTTGTTGGTTTTTGCCATTTTCGTTCTCCTTTCTCGGCAGGGCGAAGCCATTACACAACATTCTTTGAATGTGTGTAACCCACTATGACACTTTCAGACTTCGTCTGCAAAGATGTCGTGGGCAAGGGAGTTCCCCCTTGACCTCCTTTTGATACCTCCATCATAAAAACAGACTGTCCTCCCATCAGACAGCCTGCATTTATTCTCTCGGTATATCGCCCATCGGCAAAGACCAGTACCACAGAAAGCCTCGTTTTCGGGAGATAACTCCTGCTTTCTTCTTTGCCTTTTTAATGGTCGATTTCTTGAACCCTGCGGCTTCAAGTCTTTCTTCGCAATCCGAAGAAAGCATTTCTCCGTCTTTCAGCATTTCCAAGATAAAATCAGTTGCTTTGATTTCCTTATCGCTCGGTCTGCCCATTTTAGGGGCGAGGGACTGGAACGCTTCTTCTGCTGTCATTTCCATTTCAGAAATAAAGTCCACTCCTTTTTCTGCCACCTCAAAAAGAATTGCCGAGCCTGTCGGGGCAAGGTTTGATTTCACCTGCACCATATATCTTTCCGCAGGTACTTCCTTGTTCGGTGTGCGTGTGATTGCAAGAATACTTCTTGCAGCACCCGCAATATCAATCGAACCGTTGGTGCGATAAAGTGGGTTGGTATCTCTCATCTTGTTCATATGGGCGATAATCACAATGGCACAGCCAGTATTCTTCGCAACCGCAATCAGATGATTAAACTCTGCTCGTGTTTCGTTGGCATTGTTCATTGAGCAGTTCTCTCCGATATAGGAACTCATCGGGTCAAGAATTAAAAGTCTTGCGTGGTACTTTTCGATTGCTTCAGCAATACGGTTATCCCCGAAAGATAAAGATTTTTCATCTTCTTTGATGAAGATAAGATTTTCTCCGTTCCCACCGGCAGAGTTAAAACGGGGGACTACCGTATCGTCTGCATCATCTTCCGTTGTCTGATAGATGACTGTCATAGGCTCTGTTTCTTCATCGGTAAAGGGTAAGGCTTCTCCCTTTGAAAGCAGGGCGGCAATGGAAAGCATTAACTTGCTTTTTCCATCGCCCGGATCGCCCTGCAACAGCGTAACCTTGCCGAATGGAATATACGGATACCACAACCATTTCACTTCTTTCGGTTCGATTTCACTTGCCTTGATAACTTCAAGAGGTACATTTACATTCATTTCATTTTCCATTTTCATCATTATTCTTTGTTCTCCTTTTTGATAAATATTTAGGGCAATGCACTACGATACAGCGGAAACTCTGCTTGCAGTCATTACTGCATTTTCTGCAAAGTTCGTTGTAGGTAATGCGATTTCTTTCATTCAGAAACAACGCCCACTCTTGTTTCCGTTTCCTACTCATTTTCGGCATATCAATCCTCCTTTCCGCCTGAAAACAAAAAACCACAGGGAAGATACTTACTGCCTTGTTTCTGTCATTTCTCGGGGGCGAAAATCGGGTAAAAAACCCTTGCTAAGCCTATCAAAAAATCACGCAAGGTATTTGTACTAACCTGTGGTTATGTATGAAATTGTGGGGTTTTGGGTAACAAAAAACACCGTATTTCTACGATGTTTTCTGTCAGATATATTTTTCTGTGTGCGAATAAATTGTTGATTTTCTGCGTAAAATTGGAATTTCACTTTTCTTATTGTTTCTTATTTGAAACTATACTGCCGATTACCTGAACAATTAGAGCCATTCCTAAACCAACTACACCGCCTGCTAAAATAATCATAAGAATTTCATCATAATTAAATCGGTTTGCAGCAAAAGACCATATTCCTGCTATGGTTGCAAATATTAAAACGGATCCTAAGTACAATGCCTTAACAGTCTTTCTATTCGTTGTTGATACTGGTTCTATTCCTTTAAGAATATAATCGGTTGTGACTTCAAAAAGTTCACTCATAACGATTACTTTTTCTAAATCGGGTGTGCTTTGTTCACTTTCCCATTTTGATACAGCCTGTCTTGATACACCAACCTTATCAGCAAGTTCCTCCTGCGAATATCCTTTTTGTTTTCGTAAATATTGTATTCTATCTGCTATATTCATTGTCAGTTCTCCTTTCCTTTTGACAAAATCATAGCATTTTTTATAGTTGCATTACCACCACCTATGCCTGGAAATGTGTCAACCAACGGTTTCAATCAAGTTTTTCAGTTCAAAAATGTATTAAGAAATTCGGATAATTCAAAGTTTCCTTTGCTTAAAAAATCCCTTTATTGTATTTAATTTGTCCATACAACATAAAGCCTAATCCGACAATAACTGCTGGAAGAATAATAAATCCCATAATCTCTTCACTCCAAAATGAAACTATAAAACCTAACACCAAAGATATTCCGATAATCAGTGTTCCTGTTCCAACGGCTTTTCCATACTTTGGTATATCTTCTTCTTTTACTTTTCGCCTATTGTAAGAATGAATTGTACTGATATTGCCTTTGATATTTACAATTCCCATAACAGATATGACCACTCCTAAAATCAACAACATAATGTTCTCCATAACTACCTCCTAAAAATAGAACAGTTCTTCAAATTTCTTGTCTAAAGCAATACATAAAATCAATGCCAACTTTGCTGTTGGGTTGAACTGTCCAGTTTCAATAGAACTAATGGTATTTCTTGAAACTCCTACCATTTCTGCAAGCTGGGTTTGAGAAAGATTTGCCGCTGTACGAACTTCCTTTAAGTGATTTTTCAAATGTAATTGCTCTTTCATATGCTCACCTCTAAAATTTGGCGAACAAATCCAACAAATGCCAAAACGGAAAGAATGAAAAACATAATGGTCAATAGCAAATCACTCCTTCGTTTCATTTTGATAAAGCGAACTAACCATTGTGTCGTAATAATACTAAAATATATAACCCACGGACTGTAAATCATTGTATGGGCAATCATAGAAGATAATAAAGAAAGTAGACAGCACACTAAAGCCCCCACTCTACTTGCGTGACTTCCTGCTCGATATATCATTTCCATTTCAGCCAAGTCTTTATTTTGATGTTCTTTTCTACTTGCGTTTAAGATTTCTTCCTTTTTCATAAGAATACCTCCGTTCCAAGTTTTCTTTGCACACCTTAATTATACTCATACCAAGTTTTCTTGTCAATAGCGTTCATACAAAAGTTACAACCAGATATAAGGGAATGGCATATCAGATACGAGGTTTATACCTGTTTGCGTTATACTTTTCCGCCACTTCCATTACACTCACAACTTAATGACTTCTTGAATACTTCCCGAAAAAGAGAACTGCCATCAATTAAGACAGCAGTTCTCTTTCGGCTGGTATCCTGTTAAGAATACACAATGTCATTCAGTACAATCTCATCAACACAGGCTCGGATATTGTTCATCAATCCTATCCATTTCATCATATCCTTTCCTTTCAGTTCTTCCGTCACACCCTGCTTTCTTGCCATTTCCTTTATCAGATACTCCGCCATATCACACGCCGAAGTATCAATTTCAGCAAGGTGTTCATATAACTTTCCGCTTGTAAGCAGATTGCAATATAAGACTTTTCTATGCTCCCTCAAATATCTTTCCCTCATTCTTCCGTATTTTGTGAGCGTAGGCGTTTCTCCGTTTTCTATCGTCAAGCAGGGATAGTAGTAATCTCCGATGAGTTCGTACTGGATACCAGTTCTTTCGTCTGTAATAAATCGTTGCATCCTGATTTCTCCTTTTGCTTCTTGTGGTAAAATTCCAAAGATTTCTCGTTGTGATTTTGTTTTTGACATTCTTCGGAACAGAATTTCTGCTGACTGTGTGTAGGCCAGTAGGTACTGCCACACACAGCACAGACACGCTGACGATAATAATGATTTCCTTTTTCTGCTTCTCTGTCGGCTTTTGTCTTATCCTGCCTTGCCTGATAGCAACAATCTTTTGAACAGAAAATCTGTCTGTTACTTGTAGGCTCAAACTCTTTTTGACAGTGAGGACATATCTTTGTTTTGACGATTTCTCCACCGTTTTCAGCGAGTTTTTTCGCCTTTCGCTTCTCTCGGTAGGCTTTTTCACGCTCACGCTGTTTTGCCAATCGTTCCGCTTCTATCTGTTCTTCCTGTGCCTTTATTTCAGCAAGTTCTTCTTCCGTATAGGCAATATCGACCTGCCCGACATAGTTGAAATAAATATCAACCTTTTGTGTCCTTGCTTTTCCCACTCCCTCTGCTTCATAAACCACAATCTTGTCAATGAGTTCGGCAAACATCAAATCGGATATTTCTGTCGGCTCTTTGCACTTGCGTATCAAGGAAATGAAATGCTTAATATCAACCGTATTTGTCTTTTCTTCGGTCAGTTCCTGTTGCATTTCCTCAATCTTCGTTTCCAGTTCTGCCTGCTCATCATCATACTGCTTCATCAGTTGCTTATACTGCCTTTCGGGCAGTAATCCCGAAACAAGATTTTCATACAAGCCACGAATAAGTTTAGAAAGTTCGTCGTATCGCTTCTGAAAACGGTGCAATTCCGATTTATTCTGCTTCGGCTTTTCTGTCTGCTTTTCATTCCAAAGTGCTTGAAGTTCCTTTGCAAAGGCTTCCTCATCATTCAGAACAAATCTTGATAATCGTTTGACAGCCGATAATATCAAGGCTTCAACATTATCAGCACTAATTGAATGGGCAGAGCAGGAGTTTACTTTGCTTGCATACCCACCGCAACGGTAAGAATACTGCACCGAACGGTCTTTTTTACTGTAATGCGTTTGCAGGGTCATTCTTCTGCCACAATCCGCACAGTACAGATAACCGCTTAAACGGTTGCTATGCGTACCTTTGGCTGCTGTCCTGTTCGCTCGTTTCTTTCGCTTCTGAACGCTGTCCCAAAGTTCCTGCGAGATGATAGACTCGTGTGTATTATAAAATACATACTGTTCATCTTCATCGGTATTCTTCCTTTTGTGCAGTTTGAAATTCGTACTGACCGATTTACGCAAAACGGTATGACCGAGATATTCCTGTCTGCTTAAAATCCCTCTTATGGTTGACATTCCCCAAAGATACGGGTCTGAAAACTTCATTCCGTTATACTGCTCGGGGTGATATTCCTTTGCGTGTGCTGCCGGAATTAAAACCTTTTCTTCGGTAAGCAATTCAGCAATCGTTCTCGGACTTTTGCCCTCGTTGGCAAGCAGAAAGATACGCTTTACCACCTCAGAAGCCACAGGATCAACGACAAGCGTTTGTTTGTCGGTTGCTAATCGGTTATATCCATAGGGAATTGAACCGCTGCAACGCTTTCCGTCTTTCATACGGGCATCAAACACAGCCTTGATTTTATTGCTTGTGTCTTTTGCGTACCATTCGTTCATTATATTCAAAAACGGGGCAAAGTCATTATCCGAAGCATTGTTGCTGTCGATACTGTTGTTTATCGCAAGAAAACGGACATCTTTCTGTGGGAACAGAACTTCCGTATAAAAGCCGACTTGCAGATAGTTTCGCCCTAATCGGCTCATATCCTTAACGATTATCGTTGCGACATTTCCTGCTTCTACTTCCTTAATCAACTCCTGAAAACTCGGACGATTGAAATTCACACCCGAAAAACCATCGTCAGTAAAATGGCGAGTATTCGTGAAGCCATTTCTTCGGGCGTAATCTTCCAAGTATTGCTTTTGGTTGGTTATTGAATTTGACTCACCATTAAGGTCATCATCTCTTGATAAACGCTCATAGAGTGCTGTAATCTTTGAAGTCCTTGACATTCTCTTATCCTCCTTTCCTTATGTAATCTGTTTTGGTATTAAAAGTATTACTCCCTCTACCAATAGGAGAAAATAGGGATACAAAGCGGAACTGTTTTTCAAGAAAATCAAAATATTTTTTTGAAGTTCCAAGACCGATTTTGATAGCCTATTTTCAATTTAGGAACGCATTATTTATCGTCCTACTAAAGTATAGCCCTCCGGCGAAAGTTCAATCGCCGTAACCGTCTCCCCAAAAGCCGCCGCCCAGGAATCAAAATGTCCGAGGCCCATTTTCTGGATTGTATCATATTGTAAATACCGCATGATGGTGTAGAGTTCAACCATACTATTGGACACTGGGGTCCCCGTTGCAAAGGTAACTCCTTTTCCTCCGGTCAGTTCATCTAAATACTGGCATTTCATAAACATATCGGAGCTTTTCTGTGCGTCCGTCTGGGCGATTCCGGCAATGTTCCTCATTTTTGTGTAGAGGAACAAATTTTTATAATTATGGCTCTCATCCACAAAGAGCCTGTCTACGCCAAGCTGTTCAAAGGTCACCACATCGTCTTTCCTCGTCTGGTCATTTAATTTATCCAGTCTTGTCTGCAGGGATTTTCTTGTCTTTTCCATCTGCTTGACTGTATAACGGGTTCCCTCCTGCCCTTCTGCATCCTCAATCGCCATAGTAATATCACGAATCTGTTTCTCAATCGCTGCCGCCTGACGTTCTACAGAAAGAGGAATACGTTCAAACTGGCTGTGCCCGATGATAATGGCATCATAATCCCCGGTAGCAATCCGGGAACAGAATTTCTTTCGGTTGGCAGGTTCAAAATCCTTCTTTGTGGCAACAAGGACGTTTGCCCCCGGATAGAGCCGCAAAAAATCACTGCCCCACTGTTCTGTCAGATGGTTCGGCACCACATATAAATTTTTCTGGGATAATCCAAGCCTTCTGCTTTCCATACCTGCCGCAATCATCTGGAAAGTTTTTCCTGCACCGACACAATGGGCAAGCAGTGTATTATTTCCATATAAGATGTGGGCAACCGCATTTTTCTGATGCGGCATCAGCGTGATTTCCGGTGTCATACCCGTAAACTGAATATGGCTTCCATCGTATTCACGTGGACGGCTGCTATTGAATAATTCATTATACTTTTTGCATAATGCCTCTCTTCGGTCTATGTCACGGAAAATCCACTCTTTAAAGGCTTCCTTTATCATCTCCTGTTTCTGTTGTGCCAGCATGGTTTCCTTTTTATTCAAAACCCTGTGTTCCCCGTCCGCATCCTCAATGGTATCGTAGATTTTCGTATCACGCAGGTTTAAGGCATCCTCTAAGAGACGGTACGCATTTGCTCTCTGGGTTCCATAAGTAGACTGCACAAGGGCATTACCCCTGTTGTCCATATTTTTCCCGGTAATGTTCCACTGCCCATTAACGGCTGCATACCGGACATCAATCTTGCTTCCCAGATAATAGCCCGGTGTATGAAAGGTTTCCCCCATAAACTGTGTTATATACTCTGTATCAACCCAGGTTGCCCCCAGGCGGACTTCAATCTCCGAAGCATCCAGGTCTTTCGGCTGTACTTTTTTAAGATACTGCACATTGCCTTCATACTCCGGATGGTTTTCGGCAAATCTCTCTGCAATCCCCAGCTTTTCACGTACATTTCCGGACAAATATTCATCCGAGGTTTCCCACTTGTCTGTCAGTGGATTCCGGAAAATTGCGCCTGCCAGTTCTTCCGTGATTTGTTCCTCTGTTTTTCCCGATAATTCTGCCATAAACGGCAAATCCACTTTTGCACGTTCCCCGATGGATACGGCAAGGGCTTCACTGGCGGTATCCACACTGGTCACTGGTTCTGCCCTGCGGATGGTACGCTTGCTGAAAATATCTGCTTTACGCTTCAGCTTTCCTTCCTCATCCAGATATTCCAGAGATGCCAGCAGACAATAGCTGCTGTCCTGCGAAAATGCCCTGCGGTTTGCCGTACTGCTGATCAACCCATACCGGGAAGAAAAACGGTCATACTGCTGATTCAATTTTTTCTGCAGAAGAGCTATCTCTTCATCACTGCCATCCTCCATCTGACACTGGATAAGTTCCTGTGTCACATTTCTCAGCTCAATCATCCCAAGTACACGTTCCGCTGTCAAAGCTGGCAGTTCCACCGGATTCATCTTTGAGTTTTCCCGGTAATATACTTTCCCGTCTACATTTGTAAAACTGAAATTCCTTACCGCCGGGTCTGCCGGAATGGAACGGTCTGTTTCTGTCAGTTCAAAATCGTCCAGTGTATTCTCCGTAATCTCTCCCTGTATATGGCTTATCGCCTCTTTTAACTGTACCGCAAGTTCCATCCCTTCAATGGGTTTTACTGTCACTTCCTGTTTTCCGTACTGTGTACTTTCTACAGAAAGTTCCCCTAACACCATTTCCGGATGACGGACAAAGTAGGCATTCATCCTATATCCTTCCGGTGTTGTATCAAGCTGTACCCATTCCGGCTGTTCCAAAGATGCACAATCTCTTTTCTGGAGAAACAAAATATCTGACACCACATCTGTCCCTGCATTCTTTCGGAAAGCATTATCCGGCAGACGGATGGCTCCAAGTAAGTCAGCACGATTGGCAATATACTGACGGACAGCCGGGTTCTGCTTATCCAGTGTGCCGCTGGAAGTGACCACTGCCACAACACCGCCCGGACGAACAAGGTCAAGGGATTTTGCAATGAAATAATCGTGTATCATAAAATTGTGGCGGTCGTACTTTCGGTCAGCTACTTTATAGCTTCCAAATGGCACATTGCCAATCACACAGTCAAAGAAGCTGTCTGGGTACTGCGCCGTTTCAAATCCCTGCACAGAAATATTATTTTTCTGGTAAAGCTGTTTTGCTATCCTCCCTGAAATGCTGTCCAGTTCCACCCCATACATTTTCAAATCTTCCATGCTCTTTGGTACAAGTCCCATGAAATTTCCAACACCACAGGATGGTTCCAGTACGTTTCCTGATTCCAGCCCCATATTGGAAAGTGCTTCATACATGGCATGGATCACAACCGGAGATGTATAAAAAGCATTTAAGGTAGAAGCCCTCGCCGCCCGGTATTCTTCTGGAGACAGTTCTGAATATAATTCCGTAAATTCCCCTGCCCACTGATTGTTTCCTTCCTCAAACGCCTGTGAAAGTCCGCCCCATCCTACATAACGGGATAAAATTTCCTGTTCCTGCGGAGTTGCCAGACGGTTTTCAAGTTCCAGTTCATGCAGTAACTTCACCGCTTCCATATTGGCACGAAATTTCTGCTTCGGTCCGCCTTCCCCCAAGTGTTCATCCGTAATACGGAAATTAATCAGTTCCGGTCTGATGGTTTCCTGTGCTGTGTCCGCATGTTCCACTGCTTCCGCCTTTTGCTGTTTTGTCGGCTCCTGAAATGGGATTTCCTCTGCTTTTTCTGTCCCTTCTACTGTCTCCGGTACAACTTTCTCCTGCTCTGCTTCTTTCTCTAATGGCTCTTTTTTTTCTTCTTTATCCTGTATATCAGATTCCATCCAATCAAACAAAGACAACTGCTTTCCATTTTCCACCGCTGTTTCCTGCACACGTTCCGGGAAGATGGTATACGTCCCCTCCACATATCCATGTAAGTCCACAAGGAACTGTACCTTTGCTTCATAGCCTTCAAAATCCAGTGGTAAGGATGCAAGGGCGGCATCCATCTTTTCCACTAATTCTGCTGCTGTTTCCGTATCTTCCAGTGCTGCAGCCAGTTCAATTCTTGCGTCATCATGGAAAAAATCATCTGTAAACGGACGTTCTGTTTCTTTTGGCAGACGGGCATAAAAACTAAGGATACGGTTTACCATCTGTTCCCGTTCGTATCCCGGCATTCTGGAATAATCTGCAGCTTTTAGAAATTTATCATTTTCAATCAGATACGTTACCCTCTTCGCTACCTGCGGCCATTTCAATAGTACCTGCGTATCCGGGTTTCCAAAACTTCCCCTCGCCAGCTTTAATCCTTTTCCGTTATAGTCCGCATGAGAATCATCCGCACCGTCAAGTGCATGACTGCATCCGCCTGTCCCGTACCGTTCCTTTAAAAAATCTGCCATTTCCTTTTCCGTTTTATTCTGGAGATAAAAAGCATAGGTACTCAACCTTCCATCTGAATAGGAACCGCCACGGGCAAGAAACGAATCTATCTCATCCTGTGTAATAAACAGCGGATGTTCCTCCCATGCAAATCCGTCTCTTGCGCCAAATGGCACTGCCTCTTTTGCAAATTTTTTAAACTGTGCCGATACCTTATCCGGACGGTAGAAATGAAAACGCATGATGTCTTTGTCCTCCGCATAGGCCAATGCTGCGCCCTCCAGGCGCTCGTTTATTTCCGACAGATATTCCGGCTGTGCCAGCAGTTCACTGAGGTTTTTTACCGTATCCGGGAATCCATGATGAAAAATCTCTGTGTCACCAAACACAATCTCTGCTACGCCTTCCGCCATATCGTGTTTCATGTATGCCAATACTGTCGCATGTTCTTCCAAAGCATTCAAACGTGCCGCATCCAGCACCACCTGGGGAGCGTATTCCCCCTGACGCAAAAGCTGGTGGATACGCCCGCTTACCTCTTCCCATGAAAGAAATACCTTATCCAAAATCCTGTCCGTTACCGTATGCCCCACTGCAACCTGCATTCCCAGCTCATCAAACCAGACGGAATACTCTGTACCGTCAATGACAAGTCCCTTTCCGCCTGTTCCATATTCCCGGCGTACAAATTCTGTATATTCCTCCGGTGTCTGCTCAATCATAAAATTATAGATGATACGAAGCTGGCTTCCTTCCCGGTTGCCGCCCACACGCAGCACTTCATCCACCACATCCGGGGATATGGAAATCTCCCCGGCATATAATGCAGCCATACGTTCCTCAATCTCCCGTATCTGTTCCTTTGCAGTCGGAAGTGCAGGCAAAGAAAAAGCAGAGGCTTCTATCTCCTCTGCTTCACTCAAATCCTGTTCTGTTGTTTCTTCACTTAACTGTATACCAATTCCGTCAAGATGCTCTCCTCCGCCATCGCTGTCAGGCTGTTCATATGGGCTGTCCATGCCATCGGATCGCTCTCCTTCTCCGGAGCCGGATAACGTTCCAGCAGCCCTTTCATCAGTACTTCCATTCTCTCCTGCGCTGCCTTCTCGGTCTGTGCCAGATGATTCTCCAGTTTCCCGGTCAGCATCATACTCTGATACCAGTTCTTCCGATGTTCCTTCAGAAATGTCTTCCGAAGCATCCCGTATTTCCCGATTGCCACTGTCTCCTCTTTGATTATCAGGTTCGGAAACAGATAATCTCCCTTTCTGTGATAGGTCAGTTCCATGTTCTATCTCTCCTTTGCTCTTACTTTTGCGAATTAACGTGTTAAATTCATTATAGCCGATGTAGTTTTGATCTGCAACCGTTTTTTCCTGTTCTTCCATTTGGATTTTTCGTATGGTTTTCCCAATATCCATAAGTATAGGCTCCACAAGCTGACTGACTGCATTTCCAAGAAATGATAAAACCGAAAGTCGGTTAAAATCCGTAATCCCGAAAAAATGTTCCTCCTCCAGATATTCCATTGGGTCAATACCACATCGGCGTGATAAAATATAAAAAGCACTGTTTGAATACAGTTCCCGGAACATGACACGGATACTGTCCTCGTCCAGTCCATACAGGAAACTGTCCTCAATCTCATACTGCAGCCCCTCCATCGCTTCCTCCAGATTCTCCTCTGCCATATAAGAAGCTACTGCCATCAGTGCATTGGAAAGGCTTTCCGTATCTCCCCCTTCAAGCCCATAGGCATCTGCCAGATGGTCTAGCACCGCCTCCTCCTGTTCTTTCTGGAGCTGCCACAAATTCGGTGTCCTTCCGCCTTTTACCATGTGTGTGTCTGAAACATCAAATACATAACGAAGCTGCCGTCTCGGTCCTGTGTCATCTATCAGGGCGATTCCTTTCGCCCCACGATTTACCCATCGACCCATCCTCTGATTCCATGCTTCCAGTGACACACAGGCGGTTGCATCCGGACGCTGGGCATGGATCAGAAGTGTATCCGAGAACGGATAGCGGTACAGCTTTGCCGCCGTATCCAGATACTTCATCCAATCCTTCGGTGAACTGCTCACATCCTTTGCCGTGTATTCCGCCAGTCCCCTTATCTCCTGCAATCTTGCCATGATAATCCACCTCTTTCTTTTCTATTCCATTTCCATGCTTACACTTTTCCTTTGTATTTTCTGCCTCTTTTTTTAGGAAACTCCATCTGGAAAGCCACCCTTCCCTCACTGGTATCCAACAATAAATCCGCAGAAAATAATTTTCCTGTTTTACGGGAATAAAAATCATCTGCATGGGTACGCCCACCTGTCAAAAGCTCCACTGCCATCTTTTTGTCAAGCTGTTTTCTCATACCGGAAAGATAATGGTTTTCTTTCCACAAGGCAAAGGAACACTCCCGGCTGGAACAGTAAAAATTCTGTTTTCCCTCATATACCGGGCTGCCGCAAAGCGGGCAGATGCCAATCTGTTCCCTCGGATGGAATCGCTGCAGTTCTTCCTCCGGTATTTCTTTACATCCCTCCATGACAGTTTTTACAAGTTCTGTAACCCCTTCCAGAAACTCTTTGCCATCAAGCTGCCCTCTTTCTATCAAAAGCAGGCGGTTCTCCCATTCTGCTGTCATGGCGGCAGATTTCAGATACGTTGGAATCACTGCCGTCAATGCTTTTCCATCCACTGTTGGAAGTATCTGTTTTCCTTTGCGGAGGGCATAACCGGAAGACACCAGCTTTTCGATAACAGCAGCTCTTGTGGCAGGTGTGCCAAGCCCTTTTTTCTCTGTTTCTGCATCAAACTCTTTGTTTCCTGCAGTCTCCATTGCCATTAACAGAGTATCTTCCGTAAATGCTTTCGGAGGTGATGTAAAATGTCTGTCTGCCTCCGCCTGTATACGGGAAAACTCCATCCCCTCCTGTAGATTCTCTTCCAATAATTCCTCTTTATTTGTATCCGTTTCTTCCTCTCCTGATTTTTTCAGGGATGCCCTAAACCCGGTGGCAATTTTCCAAAATCCAGGTTCTGTCATACGCTTTCCTTTTGCCATAAATTCATGTCCCGCACACTGTACCGTAATCTGTGTTTCTTCATATGTACATTCTTTGGAAACTGCCTGAGCAAGACGCTGTCCGATCATACAATATAGGTTCCTCTGTTTTTCCGTAAGCTGTGAGAATCCTTTTTTGACCGATTCCTTTGTAGGAAGCAGTGCATGGTGGTCAGAAACCTTGTCATTATTGATAATTCTGCCTACATCGTATCCCATATTCCCCTCTAAAAAGGGCAGTATCTCCGGCAGCACCTCCAAGAGTTCCATCGTTGACTGTTCCATATCTTCCGTAATATACTGGCTGTCTGTACGGGGATAAGTTACCAGCTTGTCCTCATAAAGTTCCTGAAGCTCCTGTAATGTTTCCTGTGCTGTGTACCCAAAGAATCGGTTTGCCTCCCTCTGTAATGTCGTAAGGTCATAGAGTTTCGGCGGCATCGTTTTCTTCTGCTTCTTTTCTACCTTTACAATTACCGCCTTTTCTCCCTGACAGCTCTCTGCCAGTCTCCTTGCTTCTGTCTCTTCCTTAAAATTTTCAGATACCGCAGTAAATCCATCTCCTGTAAGCGTAACTTTGTAAAAAGGTTCTTTTACAAAAGTATCTATTTTTTCCTGCCGTTCCACCAGCATGGCAAGCGTTGGCGTCTGGACTCTTCCGATCACCAGACGTTTATAATATTTCGTTGTAAAGGCTCTGGTTGCATTCATGCCGATAAGCCAGTCCGCCTTTGCCCTGCACACAGCAGCTTCACAGAGATTCCCATACTCCCTGCCGTCCTTTAAATGAGCAAATCCGTCACGAACTGCACCATCCTCCATCGAACTGATCCACAGTCTTTTTACGGGAAGCCTGCTTCCGGACAAGTCATAAACACGCTTAAAAATCAGTTCCCCTTCCCTTCCGGCATCACAGGCATTCACCACATACTCTAAATCCGGACGGTTCAGCAGTTTTTTCAATACCTCAAATTGTTTTTTCTTATCCCTTGCCACCGCAAGCTGCCAATGTTCCGGTAAAATAGGAAGCTGTGAAAACTCCCATTTCTCATAGCGGCTGTCATATACCTCCGGGGACACGTATTCCGCCAGATGTCCGAGACACCAGCTAACGATACAGTCTGCACCTGACAGATAACCATCCTGTCTTTTTCCTGCTCCCAATACTTTCGCCAATGTCTGAGATACACTGGGTTTCTCTCCAATCACTAAATACATTCCATTCTCCTTTCCAAAAAAGGACAGCCGTTTTCTTTTCGGCTGCCCTTTTCCTATCCATCCTTAACTTTGTTTTTTATTCTTCTGTGTCATCCTCGTCCATGTGGTTTTCAGAATCTTCGTTGATGTAATCTCCTTCATAAAATTCCAAATCCTCATCTCCGGCATCCTCTTCCTCTTTTTTAGGCTTTACAACCTTAAAATAATAAACACCACCGCATCCTGCTACGGCAAGCAGCGCAATGGCAAGCAACGCCCCGGTATTAGTCTCTTTACTTTCTTTTTCCGGCTCCTTTTCCGTTTCCTCAACTGCAGGTTTTGTCTCCGGCTGTGGTGTAATGACTGTTGGCTGTTCTGTTTCCTGTTTCTTTGTTTCCGTAACAAACTCTGCCAGATCATCCTCATCAATCATGGAA
>NZ_JBCOMJ010000031.1:0-65125 GCF_040924225.1 Ruminococcus sp. RTP21484sp1_RTP21277st1_D2_RTP21277_210401
TGCTATATTGACGCAGGATGATTTCTTCATATGCAAGGCGGAGGAAGGAGGCGTAGCGGTGGCTACGGCGACCGACGTAGGCGCAGCAGATGAAAAATCAGACAAGTCAATATGGCAGTTACTTAATATTCGATGTACTAGCTGTAAATTTGCTTAGCTCTGAACAAAAATTATAATGGAAGAAACCTATTTGTCAAGTATGCCTATCCTAATTTGAACAAGAACTTTTTTCAGCCAACCGCAAAATCTTTTTAGAATTTTTTTCAAAAAAACTATTGACATCTGGTTTTTTTTGAGTATACTACAGAACATAAAGCAAAGGCGCTTTGGAATACAGAAATGTATCCAAGGCGCCTTTTTCTTTTATCAAAAATAAGGATGAAGAAAGACATGAAAAGTGAAAGGAGCGTATCCGTTATGACACAGAATATTCCCGAAATCTATGGAAGTCTTGTTTTCAACGACAGGATTATGCGCAGTAAATTACCTAAGGACATGTACAAAGCACTGAAAAAGACCATCGAAAATGGTACTCATCTGGAGCTTGATGTTGCGAACTCCGTTGCAGTAGCCATGAAAGAATGGGCAATCGAAAATGGTGCTACTCATTATACACACTGGTTCCAGCCTATGACAAATGTAACAGCTGAGAAACACGACAGCTTCATTTCCCCAACAGGCGATGGACAGGTAATCATGGATTTCTCCGGAAAAGAACTTGTAAAGGGTGAACCGGATGCTTCCAGTTTTCCATCCGGCGGTCTTCGTGCTACTTTTGAAGCACGAGGATACACAGCATGGGATCCAACATCACCAGCCTTCATTAAAGACGGAACTCTTTACATTCCCACAGCATTCTGTTCCTACAGTGGTGAGGCACTTGACAAAAAGACTCCTCTCCTTCGCTCTATGGATACCTTAAATAAAGCAGCCGTAAACATGCTTCACGTTCTTGGAAACAAGGGAATTAAACATATTTCCACAACAGTAGGACCTGAGCAGGAATACTTCCTGGTTCCAAAGGAACTTTATAAAGAAAGAAAAGACCTTGTATTCTGCGGACGTACCTTACTTGGTGCTCCTGCTCCTAAGGGACAGGAAATGGAAGATCACTACTTTGGAACTCTGAAGCCAAAGGTTGCAGCTTACATGCATGATCTTGATGTAGAACTCTGGAAGCTTGGCATTCCTGCAAAAACAAAACATAACGAGGTTGCTCCTGCACAGCATGAGCTGGCTCCTGTATTTGATACCACAAATGTAGCCGTTGACCACAACCAGCTGACAATGGAAATCATGAAAAAGGTTGCTGACAAACATGATCTGGTTTGCCTGCTTCACGAAAAACCATTTGAGGGAATCAATGGAAGTGGTAAGCACAACAACTGGTCCATGATTACAGATGATGGCGTAAATCTTCTGGATCCTGGAAAAACACCATCCGAAAACATTCAGTTCCTGGTATTCTTAATGGCAGTTATTAAAGCAGTTGATGAATATGCTGATCTTCTTCGTATCTCCGTTGCAAGTGCCGGAAACGATCACAGACTTGGTGCCAACGAGGCTCCGCCAGCAGTTGTATCTATTTTCCTTGGTGATGAGCTTACCGAAGTTCTGAAATCTATCGAAAATGATACTTACTTTACTTCTCACGGCGCTGTACAGATGGATATCGGAGCAACTGTTCTGCCACACTTTGTAAAAGACAATACTGACAGAAACCGTACTTCACCATTTGCATTTACCGGAAACAAATTCGAGTTCCGTATGCTTGGTTCTGCTGCTTCTGTTGCAAACCCGAATATTGTATTGAATACAGCTGTTGCGGAAGCTCTTGACCAGTTTGCAAAAGAGCTTGATGGTGTAGCTCCGGAAGATATGGAACATGCAGTTCATGAACTGATTAAGAGAGCTATTAAGAAACACAAACGTGTGATCTTCAATGGCAACGGTTATACAGACGAGTGGATTGAAGAGGCTAAAAAACGTGGTCTTTACAACCTGAAATCTACCCCGGATGCTCTCCCAATGTGGATTGCCCAGAAGAATATCGACCTGTTTACAAAACACAGCATTTTTACCAGCGAAGAGCTGCACTCCCGTTATGAAATCTGGCTTGAAAACTATTCCAAGACCATCAACATCGAATCTAACACAATGGTTGAAATGGTTCAGAAAGACCTTCTTCCATCTGTTATGTCTTATATTGAAGAAATTGCAAGCACAGCAAGCCTGAAAGCATCTGTTGTTCCTGGAATCACCTGTGAGAGTGAAACTGCTCTTATCACTAAGCTTTCTGAACTTCAGGATGCTATGACAAAAGGTCTTGAGAAGCTGAAATCTGATACAGCAAAAGCAAGAGCAACTGAAGATGTTCTGGAAAATGCAAAACTGTATCAGGCCGAAGTACTTGAGGACATGGAAGAACTGAGAAAATCTGCTGATGCAGCTGAAACTCTCATTCCGGATGATCTGCTTCCATATCCTACATATGGAAAACTTCTCTTCTATATCTGATCAGATTTACAGAGGAGAATTCTAAATGACAGAAACTGTTCCTGTTTTTGGAATTTGTTTCTCACACAGGTAAATACAGGGGATATCTATTATGAAACTCTACTTCATAATTCATTATCGATTTCCTCATCCATTAATCACACGATACGGATATCCCCTGTTTTACATATTTATTTTACAACTGAATATTTCTGCAGACGCAGACAATATACCATGATCGTAAAGGCGCGAAAGGAAAAACAAGTTTGTTTTCTCTTTCGCGCTTTTTGATATTTAAAAACGTGTTTTTCGAAATATTTCGAAAAGTGCGAAAAGAGGGAGGAAATTATTATGGATTATTCAGCAGTAAACACGATCTGGGTACTTGTTGGTGCCGCGCTGGTCTTCTTTATGCAGGCCGGATTTGCTATGGTGGAGACAGGTTTCACCAGAGCAAAAAATGCAGGTAACATTATTATGAAAAACCTGATGGATTTCTGTATCGGTACTCCGGCTTTCTGGCTGGTTGGCTTTGGAATCATGTTCGGTGCAGGAAACGGCTTCTTCGGAAGAATCGGCGGTATCGCTTCAGAAGCAAATTATGGCAGTGCAATGCTTCCTGACGGAGTTCCGTTCTGGGCATTCTTGATTTTCCAGACAGTCTTCTGTGCTACTTCCGCTACAATTGTTTCCGGTGCTATGGCTGAGAGAACCAAATTCTCATCCTACTGTGTATACAGTCTTATGATCAGCCTTGTAGTATATCCGATTTCCGGTCACTGGATCTGGGGCGGCGGCTTCATCAGCCAGATGGGCTTCCATGATTTCGCAGGTTCCTGTGCAGTACATATGGTAGGTGGTGTGGCCGCCTTTATCGGTGCCATCATTCTTGGACCACGTATCGGAAAATATTCCAAAAGCGGAAAATCAAAAGCAATTCCAGGTCATAACCTGACAGTCGGTGCACTTGGTGTATTTATCCTCTGGTTCTGTTGGTTTGGTTTCAACGGTGCTTCCACTGTATCCATGGAAGGTGATGCAATTGTAAGTGCAGGAAAAATCTTCGTTACCACAAACCTTGCAGCTGCAGTTGCAACTGTAACTGTTATGATGATCACATGGATCCGTTATAAAAAACCAGATGTGTCCATGTCCCTAAACGGATCTCTTGCAGGTCTTGTTGCAATTACTGCAGGATGTGATACCGTATCTCCTGCATCCGCTGCTATTATCGGTATTGCAGCTGGTTTTGTCGTAGTATTTGGTATTGAATTTATTGATAAAGTATTAAAAGTGGATGACCCGGTTGGTGCTGTTGGTGTTCATGGTTTAAACGGTGCATTTGGTACTCTCGCAGTTGGTCTTTTCTCCGATGGAGCTGGTACAGGCTGGAAAGGTCTTCTTGTTGGCGGCGGTTTCCACGGATTTGGTGTACAGCTTGCCGGAATGCTTATCACAATTGCATGGGTTGCAGTTACAATGACAATTATTTTCCAGATTATCAAACATACTATGGGACTTCGAGTATCTGCTGAAGAGGAGATCCAGGGTCTTGATATAAAAGAACATGGTCTTGCAAGTGCTTATGACGGATTTGCTATTCGCGATGCTGTTGCTTCTGTTCCTGTTCCTATGGGAACTTCCAGAGAATTTACCGTTACTCCCAGACCTTCTGCTCCAGCTGAATTCATTCCGGAAATCCCAGCAGACGGCGTTCATAAGCTTACAAAGGTTGTTATCATTACCCGTCAGAACAAGCTGGAAGAGTTTATGCAGGCTATGAATGAAATCGGTGTAACCGGAATCACCATTACAAATGTTCTTGGCTGTGGTGTCCAGAAAGGGGCTCCGGCTTACTATCGTGGCGTTGAAATGGATATGAATCTGCTTCCGAAAGTCAAGATTGAAATTGTTGTCAGCCTTGTTCCTGTTCAGAAGGTTATCGAAACCGCCAAGAAAGTTCTTCATACCGGTCAGATCGGTGATGGAAAAGTTTTCGTATACGACATCGAAAACGTTGTCAAGATCAGAACCGGCGAGGAAGGTTACCTGGCATTGCAGGATACTCACGAAGAGTAATAAATTATTTTGACAGCTTACTATATTTTTGTTTCCCTTATTTAAAAACAGCTCCTGGAATTTTTCCGGGGGCTGTTTTTCTTATACGTTTCCGGCACATATGTCCGTCACTGCTGCTTCTTATACAAATATTTTGTTATCCATTATATTTCTGCAAAAGTTTTTCCAGTTCTTCTGAAATTTTTTTCGCATCCTCATACTTGCCTGCCTGAAGTGCAAAAGCTATTCGATTCTCCAGTTCTTTTTTCTTCTGCTCATATTCCAGGTAATCCTTATCAAAGTGATCGGCGTAAATCATCTTTCGGAATTTTCGCATACTTACCCTGCGAAGACCCTTGTCCTCTGTGAGAAGCACATAATCCATGCAGTTGGCTACGGTATAAAAATCATGGGAAACCATTAGCACTGTTCCATTGTATTTCTCTATTGCCTGCTCCAATGCCAGCTGGGAATATGTGTCCAGATGACTGGTTGGCTCATCCAGAAGCAGCAGACCTGCACCTGTTCTGGATATCTTCGCAAGCTGGAGAAGATTCTTTTCTCCACCGGACAGATCACACACCGGACTGTAGATCAGTTCTTCCTCAAAACCATAGGTTTTCAGGTAAGCTGTCACCTGATCATCGGTATCAAAGCCTGCATCCTCAAAATTCTTAAGGACAGTGGCCTTCTCATCAAATACCTCCCCATGCATCTGGGAAAGGTATGCCATCTTAACATTTTCGCCAAGACGGATTGCCGGGTTTTCTCCTTTGATAATATCACGAAGAAGGGTCGTCTTTCCAGTACCGTTTGGTCCCACAATTGCAACCTTATCCCCTGCATGAAGAGTAAAGGTAACATGTTCCATAATCTCCCGGTCAAAGGTCACATTATAGTCTTCTACACTTAACACTATCTTCTCAGCTGCATTTTCCGCATTCGTATCTCCCTGCCCGGACCTTCTTTCACTTTCCAAAGATTCTTCCGGATTTTCACCAGAAAATTCCGCATCCAATACCTCATCTGCATGAAATACAATCTCCGGCTGCTTAATATCCACAAATGGAGACTTTGTTTTTCTCGCTTCCAGACGTTCCAAAAGGGAAACTCTCGCATGCAGACTTCTACCCCTTGTAGCACTGTCAATGGCAGTAGCACTGTTTCGAAGACGCTCCACAATCTTGCGGTTACGCTCGATTTCCTCCATATCCGCCGCAGCCAGCTCCTGCTGCTCAATTTTCATCTGCAAAAGTGCAAAATTATAATCCACATAATTGCCATCAAATTCCTGCATCTCCGTATTCTCCAGATGGAGGATCTTGTTGAAGCAATGATTCAGAAGATAGCGGTTGTGGGTGATCACAAGCAATGTTCCCTTATGGGAATTGATCAGATTCCGAAGTGCATTTAAGTGCTGAAAATCCAGGAACACATCTGGCTCATCCATAATAATAAATTTCGGGCTGATCATCATCTCACGGATAGCCTGCACCAGCTTGAACTCTCCACCGCTTAAATTTGTAAGAATCTGGTCTTCATACCCAGCCAGCCCCGCTGTTTTCAGCTGCTTGCGGATATTACTTTCGTAAAAGTCACCGTCAATGGCATTAAATTCATCTAAAGTCTGCTGATATTCCTCCATCAGCTCCTCCAGATGATCTGTAGCTGCCATATCCTCGCAGATCTGGTTGATCTTATTCTGAAGCCTTACAAATTCTTCACTGATATAATCAAATACCGTAATCTCTTTTTCTTCCTCAACGGTGTAAAACTGACTGACATACCCAATCCTTCCAGGTACATCCACGATCAGCTTTCCATCGTATAAATAGTTATCCGGATGAAGTATCATGTTCACCAGTGTACTCTTACCGGTTCCATTGGTTCCGATAAAGGCACAATGCACATCATCCTCCAGGGTAAATGAAATTTTATTATATAACTCTTTATGTGGAAAAGAATAGGATAAATTCTCTGCTTTAATCATAAGTACTCCTCTAATAGCTACCTTTTATTTTAATTTCGGCAGGTTCCACCTGTAATGTGCAGCCAGATACCGCATCAAGATCACTGCTGCGGATCCAAAGATCAGGGAGAACACCACTCCAAACCAGCGGTATGTATACACACAAACAATAGCTCCTACAATGGATGCACATGCATAAATATGCTTTACGAAAATATAAGGCGGCACCTCTGCCATCATATCACGGAGCAAACCACCGCCAACACCGGTGATGGTTCCCACAAATACCAACAGGAACGTGTTGTCTGCAAACCCCTGGCGGATTCCAGTATTTACGCCAACCACAGTAAATATCCCAAGTCCTACAGAGTCCATCACCAGCATTACTTTATCATAAGCAACATTTCCCTTCAGCATCTCCCTTTTAAAATAAAGGAGAAAAAACACCAGCACTGAAGTGAGCACTGCTACAGCCGCATATACTGGCTTCTGAAAAACTCCCGGAGGAGTAATTCCCAGCGTCACATCACGAATCATACCACCGCCAACTGCAGTGATCACCCCAAGAACCGAAACTCCGAAAATATCCATCTTCTGCTCCGATCCCACCAGTGCACCGGACGCCGCAAATGCAATAGTTCCAATCATCTCCAAAATAAATGTGATTGTTTCCTGATAACCCATAAAACAACAACCTCGCCCAATTTTATCCTAGAGCGTGTTTGAAAAAGGCTTTCTGCAAGATGTGCGTCACAATTTGTGGGAGATTTTGTCCGGATGAGGGTGCCGTAGTGGGCTACGGCAACTGAATTCGGGCAAAATCTCCTACAAAGTGGGGCGTGCAGATTGCGGGAATGATTTTTTCAGATACGCTCTATGTAATTCGCAAAAAATTTGCTGCTTGTTCCAATAAATGACACCAAATCAGTATAACATATAATTCTCCGTTTGCCACCTGAAAATACCAAAATTCTTAATAAATTTCAGTGGTGCTAAATTATTTTTTCAAAAAAGCGCAGAAATACAGCCAGAAGATTTCTCCCCTGGCTGTACATGTTATTCTCTTTTAATATTTTTCTTAATCAAATGCTTTTCATACACGCCATCAACCCTTAACACCGCCAAGTGCAACACCTGCGACAATATACTTGGAAAGTACCAGGTATACAACAACCAGAGGGATAATGGTAACAAACAGTCCTACATAAACTACACCATAGTCAGTACGGAACTGGTTGGAGCTCAACAGCTGTACAAACATAGGAAGTGTTTTCTTGGAATCTGTTGTCAGCAAAATGGTAGGTGTAAACAGGTTGTTCCACTGTGCGATAAACTGGAAGATTGCCTGTGTGGCAACTGCCGGTTTCATAATCGGCAGGATAATTTTGTTAAAGGTATTCCACTCTTTTGAACCGTCGATTCTGGCTGCCTCGATCATCTCCAGAGAAAGTGTACTTTCCATATACTGTTTCATAAAGAAAACAACAGTTGGAGCTGCAATGGTAGGAATGATCAGCGGAACGTATGTATCGATCAGCTTCAGATCCAGCATGAAACGGTAGAAACCGATGATGGAAATCTGACTTGGTACCATCATAACTGCCATAATAAATGCCCATGCAAATTTTTTGAATTTGAAATCATATACATGGATACCATAAGCTGTCAGAGATGAAAAGTAAACTGACAGGAAGGTTCCAGGAATCGTAATGGTTGCAGAGTTAATGATCGCTTTCTGCAAAGTAATCTGCATACCGTTCTGCTTGATCATCAGGTTTTTCCAGTTCTCGATCAGGTGTGTGGACGGAATCAGGGAAACACCAGCCTTGATAGACTCAGAATCTCTTGTTGCGTTCATAACCAGAAGAACAAATGGCAAAAGTGCAATGATACAGAATAAAATACAAATAATGGTACGGAAGACTTTCTGATGCAACATATTCTTGCTGTAGCTGTCTGCTGTTGCGGCTTTACTCATGATCTTCCACCTGCCTTTCTACGCTGTTTCTGCTCTTTTTTCATACGTCTGTCTTCGCTGTCGCTCATAGTTGCGAACAGGATCAGACTGACAACCAACGTGATAATAAACAGTACTACGGAAACGGCTGCTGCCTTTCCAACATCGCTGTTGTACAAACGCATAATATACATGGCCATTGTGGTAGTCTTATCATCTGGCAGACCAACAAGTCCGGTCTCCGGAACGTTGAACAGTGCTGGGATATCATACATCTGAAGACCACCGATTGCGGAGGTAACCAGTGTGTACAGCATAATTGGTTTCAAAAGCGGTAAAGTGATGTAGCGGAATTTTTTCCAGCCTGTTGCACCATCAATATCAGCAGCCTCAAAAAGTCCCGGGTCAATGCCAAGAACGCCTGAAATCAGAAGCAGGGTCGTATTACCAAACCACATCCACCACAGAATTGTGGAGATCAGCCCACGACTTCCTGCTACGCTGGACATAAAATCGAAGTTCTTGCTGAGAACGCCCCAGTCCTTCAACGTCTGGGTGATTGGTCCGTACTGGGAAAATAAAGATTTAAACAGTACAGAAACGGAAGCTGCAGTGATAACACTTGGAAGGTAAACAATAACCTTCATCGCACCGGTTCCTTTCACCTTAACCTTCTCATCCGTCAGCCATACAGCCAGAAGAAGGGAAACCAGAATCTGAGGAACAAAGTTGCAGCCCCACATTACAAGGGTATTTTTCAGATAGCTGAGTACATAACCTCTCTCTCCTGCAGCCATACCAAGGATATTTACAAAATTCTGAAGTCCTGCAAACTCCATGAATTCACGTCCGTTACGTTTGTAGTAGGTTAAGGTACTATAATAGAAAGTATTGATCAGTGGCCACAGCTGGAACACCAGATAAGTGATAAAAAACGGTGCAATAAAGAAGTAGCCATACCTTCCATAATCGATCATTTTTTTCTTTTTCTTATTCATAACAGCCTCCTGTCTGAAGTTGCCTGCTTTTCCCAGGCAGAATGCCTGACACTGGCGGGAGTACCTGCCCCTTTGGGCTTCTGCGCCATCCTCCTCTGCCACTGGCAGTCATTCTGCTTTTTTATAGCAAAAGCAGCTGCTCGCTTATATAAGAATGTGCTGCTCCTTCTTTGGGGAAGAAGCAGCACACTCACTACTTACTTATGATTGACTCTGCAAACTCTTAAGCCACATTATTCTGCGCTCAGGTAAGAGAATGTATCATGGATAGATGCAGTCAAATCTGCAAGTGCAGTATCAAGGTCTTTTTCGCCTGTAGCATAAGCCTTGGTCTGAGTATCCATAAGGGAAAGGATCTGCTGGTCTTCTGCTGTTACCATAGAAGCGTCAAGTCCGTCTGCTAATGGAAGGAAGAACTCCATGAAGTTCTGTCCAGCGTCTGGATACAGATAGCCGTTTCCATCTGCGGATGTACCAGCCTCGATGATCTTGCTGACAGCTGCTGTATTGTTTACATAGTCAGAGTTCAGAGCGTTGATTGCAACCATTCCATCTTCATCACATGTGAAGAACTTCATAATCTTAGCTGCAAGCTCGGTATCTGCACAATCTGTTGTAGCTGCAAGTCCTGTGCCGCCCCAATAGCATTTTGTCTGGGTAGGAACAAGGATTGTGTTGCCTTTCCAAGCATCACTTAAGCTCCAGTATACAAACCATGGGCATCCCATATAAGCAAGTGCTGCGTTAGAATCAACGCCATCACCACTCATGTTTGCACTCCAGTCAGCGCTCCACTGATCTGTGTTGAAGGTAAGATCTTCATCATAAAGAGTCTTAGCTGTTTCCATATATGTCTTGATGTTGTCATCAATTGTAATCTTATCGTTCTCATCATAGAAGCCCTGGGTTCTGGAACCGGTCAGGCTACGTTTGATCTCATCATAACCGGAGAACAGTTTGCATTTTCCACCGGAAGCGTCATTCACTTCTTTTGCTGTAGCAACAATGGTATCCAGATCTTTGAATTTCTCAGCTAAAGCTGCCGGATCTGTTGTTCCAAGATATTTCTCAGCCAGATCTGCACGAACTGCATAGCATCCAGGAGTTGCCTGCCAGAACAGAGCTCTTACGTTTCCATCAACATCGGATCCAAGATCCAGATTGTACTGATAGCTGTTTGCATAGTCATCAGCTGTGATTCCAAGATCTGCTACATTCTGTACCCAGTCGCTGTTTACATATTTCTGAACATAGTCAACTTCCAGACCCATCATGTCAGGATATAACTCATTTGAAGGATCATCAAGTACAGGATCCAGTTTGCTCTGATAATAATCAGATCCGCCTGTGTTTACGAATACGATTCTTTCATAATCATCTGGATAAGCCTCTTTGAATGGTCCATCAAGGATCTTCTTGATATCATCGTTCCATCCCCATACTACAAAGGAATCATCTGCGGAAGCGTCACCGGTAACTTCGTTTTCCGGTGTTTCTGCATCTTCTGCCATAACCGGGACTGCACATAATGTCATTCCTGCCAGCATAGAAGCTGTTAATAATACGCTCACCATTTTTTTCTTCATGTTACTTCCTCCTTTAATTATATCTTTTAATTTTTTTAATAACTACTTGAAATTTTTTGATGGATACAAAGTTTTCACGGAAGCACCTTTAAAAAGGGTTCCATCCACTGTGTATTTCTCAATAACTGTTGTCTTCGGGTGCTCAATCAGCTCAATCAGCCTTTCTGCCGCTATCCTTCCGATTGCCGCTGTATCCTGGCAAAGGGTTGTCAGCTTGGGTTCAAGAACCTGGGCGATATTGATTCCATCGTACCCGGCTACTGAAATGTCTTCCGGTATCCGAAGTCCTCTTTCCCGTATCTCGTTTATCCCTCCCATCGCTGCATAATCGTCAGGATAGAGAATACAGGTTGGCGGATCTTTCAAATCCAAAAGTTCACCGGTTCTCTCACCTGCCAGATCAGCATCTCTGTAAAAAGACGGTTTTACATATTCATCCGGTTCTTCAATACCCAGCCTTTGCAGGGTCCGGTAAAAGCTTCCCAGACGATTCTTGGTAACCGATGTGTCATCTCCGTGAATGTAAGCGATCTTGCGGTGTCCCTTCTTATATATATAGGTAACAAGTTCTTCCATTCCCTGGATGTTGTTGGATACTACCGATATCCTTCCATCACAGATATGATCGATGGTCACCACCGGAATGTCTGAAAGGAGAAGCTCCTGAACCTCTTCTGCGGTAAAATCCACACAGGCCATTACTACTCCGTCCACGCCCCGGTATCTGCAGTGCTCCAGGTAGGTCATCCTTTTACCGGAAACATTTCCGCTTGTAAAAGTAATGTCATAGCCTTTCGCTTCTGCGGTGCTTTTGAAGCTTTCCAGTACTCTGTTGAAGTAATCATGTGTGAGACCGCTTCGGGCCTCATCCACAAATAAAACTCCCAGATTAAAGGTTCGCTTCGTCTTCAAAGCTCTTGCCGATGAGTTGGGAAGATATCCCATCTCTGAAGCCGTTCTTAATATGTAGTTTTTTGTTTCTTCTCCGATATCGGAGTAACCATTTAATGCTTTACTGACAGTGGCGACTGAGACATTACATTGTTTTGCGATTTCTTTCATGGAAACCATATGCTTGCCTCATTCTTTCCTGTTTTTCTTTCCTGTCATCTCTAAATCGTTTTCGTAAGCTTATAGTACCCCCTAGTGCACAAAAAATCAAGTGGTTTCTGGCGTTTTTTGTGCGTTTTCACGTCATTCTACCTATTGCACAATTTGGATATTTGTGTTTTTAACAATTTAATCGTGAATAAGAGCTCTTTTCGAAATGTTTTCGCGAAAAGTTTCGTGTTTTAAATCTCTGATTTGTAATATATAATAGATTTAATTATTACTGTAATTTTTATGTTGCTTTTAATCAGTCTTTCTATTATACTAAGAACAAATATATACCATTATTCTTTACTTTTATTTCTTATTGCCTTTACTTATTCGTTTTCGTGTGTTAATTATCTCACAATTCAATCCAATTGATTTTTTCGAAACTACTCATTGCATTTGCAAAACATTATTACTTATATAAGCGCAGATCACTATGCAGCTTCGAAAATTAAAATAATGCACCCTGATGTAAATCACGAATAGCAATCAACCAATTAGAAAGAATTCAGCAAGAATAAAATTTATCAAAGGAGATCCACTATGAATTTCGGACATTTTGATGACGTCAATAAAGAATATGTTATTACAACACCAGATACCCCGTTGCCATGGATCAATTACCTTGGCTCCCAGGATTTCTTCACACTGATTTCCAACACCTGCGGCGGCTACAGCTTCTATAAAGATGCAAAGCTGCTCCGTATCACTCGTTACCGCTACAATAACATCCCGGTAGATTCCAACGGAAAATACTACTATATCAAAGATGGGGATACCGTATGGAATCCAGGTGCAATGCCAACCCGCACTCCTCTTGATGTTTATGAGTGCCGCCATGGACTTGGCTACAGCCGTTTCCACAGTGAGAAAAACGGCCTGGCAGCTGATCTTCTTGCATTCGTCCCTGTTGACACAGCCTGCGAGATCAACAAACTGACTCTGCGAAACAATTCAGATAAAGTGAAAGAGATTTCGTTATTTTCATATGTAGAATTCTGCCTCTGGAATGCTGTGGACGACATGACCAACTACCAGCGAAACTTAAGCACCGGTGAAGTTGAGATCATCGGCAGCACCATTTACCATAAGACCGAATACCGCGAACGACGCAATCACTACAGCTTTTTCACTGTAAATACTCCTGTAGACGGTTTTGACACCAGCCGTGATGAGTTCTTAGGACTTGGCCGCGGCAACAATGCTCCAATCGTTGTAGAGGAAGGCAAGAGCCACAATTCTGTTGCCAGCGGATGGTATCCCATTGCCAGCCAGCAGATCAATGTTTCTCTGGCACCTGGTGAAGAAAAAGAATATGTTTTCCTTCTTGGCTATTGTGAAAACCCAAAAGACGACAAATGGGAAGCTTTAAACGTGATCAAAAAAGAGCCTGCTAAGAAGATCATGGAGAAATTCGAAACTTCCGAACAGGTAAATGAAGCTTTCGCCATCCTGAATACTTACTGGGATGATCTTCTCTCCCGCTATCATGTAGAGAGTAAGGATCCTCACGTAAACCGTATGGCAAATATCTGGAACCAGTACCAGTGTATGGTAACCTTCAACATGTCCCGTTCCGCTTCTTACTATGAATCCGGAACCGGCCGTGGAATGGGCTTCCGTGATTCCTGCCAGGATCTTCTTGGATTTGTACATCTGATCCCGGAGCGTGCAAGAGAACGAATCCTTGACATTGCTGCAACCCAGTTCGAAGATGGAAGTGCTTATCATCAGTACCAGCCGCTTACCAAGCAGGGCAACCTGGATATCGGAAGCGGATTTAACGATGATCCGCTGTGGCTGATTGCCGCTGTGGCCGCTTACTTAAAGGAAACTGGAGATTATTCCATTCTGGATGAAATGGTTGCTTTTGACTGCCATATGGAAAAAGCAGCTCCTCTTTTTGAGCATCTCCGCCGTTCCTTCGAATACAGCCGCACCCATCTTGGACCACACAAGCTTCCTCTCATCGGACGTGCTGACTGGAACGACTGTCTGAACCTGAACTGCTTTTCCAATGAGCCTGGTGAATCCTTCCAGACCACAGGACCATCTGAGGGACCAGTTGCAGAATCTGTATTTATTGCAGGTATGTATGTAAAATATGGAAATGAGTTTGCAGAGATCTGCAGACGTGTTGGAAAAGAGGAGGACGCTGCTATCGCGCAGAAAGCTGTTGAAGAAATGTACCAGGCAGTCCTTGACGCTGGCTGGGATGGAGAATGGTTCCTTCGTGCTTATGACGCCACCTCTCAGAAGGTTGGTTCCCACGAATGCGAAGAGGGACAGATTTTCATTGAACCGCAGGGCTTCTGTATCATTGCTGGCATTGGCGTGAAAGAAGGTCTGGCAAAAAAAGCTCTTGATTCTGTAAAAGAGCGCCTGGATACCAAATATGGTATTATGCTTCACCAGCCGGCTTACACCAGATATTACCTGAACCTTGGTGAAATTTCTTCCTACCCGCCAGGATACAAAGAAAATGCCGGAATCTTCTGCCATAACAATCCATGGATTTCCATTGCCGAAACTGTTATCGGAAGAGGAAACCGTGCTTTTGAAATTTATAAAAAGACCTGCCCGTCTTATATTGAAAACATTAGCGAAATCCATCGTACAGAACCTTATGTTTATTCCCAGATGATCGCAGGACGTGACGCAGCCCGCCACGGTGAGGCAAAGAACAGCTGGCTTACCGGAACAGCCGCATGGACTTTCGTGAACCTCTCCCAGGCAATCCTGGGTGTGCAGCCATCCTATGACGGCCTTTCCATTGATCCGTGTATTCCGGAGGGCTTCGGTGACTTCACCCTCACCCGCCGCTTCCGCGGTGCCACCTATTACTTCGACGTTAAGAATCCGAATAATGTGGAAAAGGGTGTAGCTTACCTGGAGGTTGATGGCAGACATGTGGATGGAAATGTGGTACCTGTTGAGGATGGAAAGACAGAGTATCATGTGACAGTGCATATGGAATAAAAATAAATATTACTAATTTTAGCAAGAGCCCCCGGAACCGAAATTCCGAGGGCTCTTGTCTTCCTATCTGTTTTATTTCTCGTAAAGCGGATGAATTTCTTTCTTATACGCATATCGTATAAACACAAAGCAGATCACTCCTGAGAACACCTCTGCAATGGGAAAGGACCACCAGCAGGCTCCAAGACCACCAGCTTTTGACAGGATAAATGCAGCTGGAAGCAGCACTACCAGCTGACGCAGCACAGACACCGCAAGGCTTAAAAAACCATGTCCCAGTGCCTGAAACACAGAAGATGCAACCACAGAAAATCCTGCGATCAGAAAGCTGAGACTGATGGTACGAAGTGCCGGGATACCGATTGCCATCATGTCGTCAGAGGCGCTGAAAATTCCCAGAAGGCTTCCCGGAAACAGCTGAAATACAGCGAAACCAGCAAGCATAATACATACTCCGTAAATAATACTCAGCTTAATTGCTTTCGTAATACGTTTCGGTTTTCTGGCACCATAGTTGTAAGCAACAATGGGAACCATTCCATTATTCAGTCCAAACACTGGCATAAAAATAAAGCTCTGCAGCTTGAAATACACGCCAAATACCGCCGTTGCAGTAGAAGTAAAGCCCATCAGGATCTTATTCATTCCGAATGTCATAACAGAACCAACAGACGCCATAATAATAGATGGGAAGCCTACACTGTAAATGCTGCGGATCACATCACCGGAAATCTTATATTTCACAAGAGAAATATGAAGCTCTTTATTCAGCTTCATATTCACGATCACACCTGCAATTGCTGCAATGATCTGTCCGGTAACAGTGGCAAGGGCTGCTCCTGTTACTTCCATTCTTGGAAATCCAAATAAACCAAAAATCATGATTGGATCCAGAATAATATTGATAATAGCGCCAAGAAGCTGTGTTGCCATGGAATAAACCGTCTTCCCTGTAGACTGCAGAAGCTTCTCGCAGGTCAGCTGGATAAACAGGCCGAAGGACATAATTCCGATCACTCTGACATAATCCACACCATATTCCATGATCTGTGGATCCGTAGTCTGCACCCTGAAAAAAGCAGGTGCAAAAAATCCACAAACAATTGCAAATCCAATAAAGCTGAAAATTGCAAGATAAATACCGTTATTTGCAGCACTGTTGGCATACTCCTGCTTTTTCTCCCCAAGAGAGCGCGACACCAGCGCATTGATACCAACACCAGTACCGGTTCCCACTGCAATCATCAGGTTCTGCACCGGAAACGCAAGTGAAACTGCAGTAAGTGCACTCTCACTTAATTTCGCCACAAACATACTGTCCACAATATTATAAAGTGCCTGGACAAGCATGGAAATCATCATCGGTACAGACATGGTGAGCAGAAGCTTTGCCACTGGCATCACACCCATTTTATTTTCCTGAACTTTTACTTCTTTTTCCAAAAACAATCCCCTCTCTTCTGTAATTAAACCTTTTCGTTTACGGTTCACTCCGTGACCAGTAACCCTTTTTGTTCTGTCGCCTTCTTTTTTAGAGCGTGTTTGAAAAAGATTTTCTGCAAGATATGCATCACAATTTGTAGGAAATTTTGTCCAGATGGGACGTCGCAACGGGCTACGCAGACCAAATTCAGGCAAAATATACTGCAAAGCAAGGCATGCAGATTGCGGGAATGATTTTTCAAACCTGCTCCAGGCCAGTCCTCTTATTGTATATAAGTACATGCCGAATGTCAATATAAGGGTGGATTTATCTGAGAAATTATGCTATCCTTATTACTGTTTACTGGTAACGTTCCGTGAGCAGTAAATCTGTCCTTTTTTCGATTGATATTTATCCAACAGGATTCAAAACTGAAACACCAGATATACACAATATCTTATTTTTATAAAACGGAGGATTTTTCTTATGGAAAGACACAGCTTTGCTATGGAAATCAAAAAAGGGAAAAAAAATGAATACCGCCAGATATTAGGAGAGATCTGGCCAGATCTGACTGCATTTCTGGATCAGGAAAAGGTACATAATTTCAGCATCTGGAACTGTGATTCCCTGATTTTCGGATATTACGAAACAGACGAAAATAACGAATTTTCAGAAGAGAAAAAAGCCAGCATCCAGGCTCTCACTTCCAGAATTGACCACACCTTCACCTGGATCTCCACCCCTGGCGAAAACATGCGTCTGATGTACCACAATTTCGGTGTTGTCCGCGAAAACAAAGAGCTGATCCGCCACAGAATGTTCATGACCAGACTGAAACCTGATTGCGAGGAAGAATATAAGGCAAGACATGACGGACTGGTTGCCGCGAGAGAGGGCAGAATTGACCCGGGTCCTGACAGCAACTTCAGCATCTGGAGCGCAGGCGGATATATTTTCGGCTACGACGAGATCGACACCACTATGGAGACTGAAGAAACACCGGAAGCCCATGAAGCTACCGTTGCCTGGGAAACCCGTCAACTTGGCATCATGGACTGGATCACCAATGACTGCGACTGGCTCACAGGAACAGTCCACTCTGCAAGTGTAAGACTAGCATGGCATATAGGGAAATAAAATCATAATATGCCAAAACCCTCAATGATTTTCAAAGATCATTGAGGGTTTTTCTTGTACAGATCATATTTCAATTCTTTTCTGAGAATCTCCAATTCTTCGCCAGTCCTTATGGTTCTCATTTCCAGATAGACCCAGTCGTCTACAATATGACCAATAACCGGAGTATCCAGTTTCCGTAAGCGATCACTGATTTCCTGAGCGGAAAATCCACTTCCATTCAGGCTTCTTATCTGCAATGCAGCTCCAGGCAGTGTTTTTCCAGGTGTAGTACCACCGCCAACAGGATTTCGTGTAGAGGTTACTGCAAGTTCATATTCAGAATCATCGGCCAACAGTTCACTCATAAGCCATAATGCATTCCGCTTAAGTTTTTCTGCACTTCGACTCATCATATCATAAACCGGAATCTCTTTCTCCAGCTGACCTTCATCCAGATAAATACTTACCGTCTTATCCAGCGCCGCAGCTGTAAACTTATCGATCCGCAGCGCCCGCATGAGAGGATGCCGGGAAATCTTTTCGATCAAATCTTTACGTCCTGCCAATATTCCCGCCTGTGGCCCGCCCAGAAGTTTATCGCCACTGAAAGATACAATATCTGCGCCTTTCTTCAAAAGCTCCTGTACGGTCTTTTCAGGCTCGATTCCATAAAAGGCAATATCCACAAGGCTTCCGCTTCCAAGATCCACCAGAAGGGGAATTCCGCGGTTATGTGCTGTTTCTGCAAGTTCCGCAAGCTCTGCTTCATGGGTAAAACCGGTAATCTGATAGTTGCTGGTATGCACTTTCAGAAAAGCAGCTGTATTCTCTGTCACTGCATTTTCGTAATCCTCCAGATAAGTCCGGTTGGTAGTCCCCACTTCCACAAGCATCGTTCCACTCTGGCTGCATACATCCGGAATCCGGAACTTCCCTCCAATCTCCACAAGTTCTCCTCTGGAAACCACGGTTTCTCCTCCAGATGCCAGCGCCGTCAGCATGATCAACACTGCTGCCGCGTTATTATTCACTGCAATGGCAGCCTCAGCCCCAGTCAGTTTACAGAGATTTTCAGCAAAATGATCATATCTGCTTCCTCTCTTCCCATTTTCCAGATTCATTTCCAGATTAGTATATCCGGTCATCAAAGGTATAAGCTCAGACACAAGTCTGTCCCCAAGGGGCGCTCTTCCCAGATTTGTGTGAAGGATCACACCGGTAGCATTGATCACCCGCTGCATCTGCCTCTGGCTTCTGCACGCAAGCAGTCTCTTCATTTCCTGCAAAACATACTCTGTATAATCTAATGTTGTCTCAGACAAAACCTTCCGATCAGACAGCTTTACTGGTAAGCCATCCTTCTGGTCTGATAGTCCAGATATATCCAGGAACACAGCTGGCTTTTCTTCCGCCAAAATCTGCTGACGCATGGCATCCCGCAGCTGCTCTTCCACCTTTCTGGCAGCTTCCAGTACTGCACGATACCCATACTGTTCCGTCAGTTCTTTCGTCAGTTCCATTCCCATAAGCCTGTCAATTTTGGGTAGTCTGCGAAACAATTCCTTTCTCCTGTTCAGAAAGCTTTCCTCTTCTTTTTCTTTATGGACTTTCGAAACATGCAGCTTCCTGTCACCTTTATCCATTATTTTTCTGTGCCTCAATCTGCTCCGCCAGATCATTCAGATACACCCAGCGATCCATTTTCTCTTCCAGCTGCTTCTCCGCCGCCTCTTTATCTGCCATAATCTCACGAAGCTTCACGGAATTGGTGGCATTTGCCATCATATCATTCTCCAGCCTGGCAATTTTCTTTTCAAGTCTGGCTATATCCTCATCAATAACAGCATATTCCCGTTCTTCTTTATAAGTAAATTTCAGTTTTTCAGACTTCTGTCCCTGCTTCCAGTCTTTTCTGGTAGGTTTTTTCCCTTCATCCTCTGTACTGTTATTTCCGGAAGCTGCTTTATCCGACAAACTGCTGCCGGTCCCGGCACCAATTTCACTGCTTCCAGTCCCATATTTCCGCGCTTTCGCCTCCGCATAATCTGTATAACCACCCTCATACTGGGTCAGTTTTCCATTCCCTTCAAAGGCAAAAATGCGGTCCACCACGTCATCCAGGAAATAACGGTCGTGGGATACCGTAATCACAATTCCCGAAAATGTAGAAAGATAATCTTCGAGAATTGTCAGTGTCGGAATGTCCAGATCATTACTTGGCTCATCCAGAAGAAGTACATTTGGCGCCTCCATCAGTACCTTCAGGAGATACAGACGTCTCTTCTCTCCTCCTGACAGCTTGGCTACCGGTGTATACTGCATTGCAGAATCAAAAAGAAAACGCTCCAGCATCATAGAGGCACTGATCTTTCCATCACGGGTAGGAATAAACTCTGCCACATCACGGATATAATCAATCACACGCTGGTTTCCATCCATGTCCGGTACCTCCTGGGCGAAGTAACCGATCTTGATCGTCTCCCCGATCTCCACAGTACCAGAATCCGGTTCCACCATTCCGTCAATAATACGGATCAAGGTGGATTTTCCGCATCCATTTGGCCCGATAATTCCAAGTCTCTGGTTTCTCAGCACAATATAGTCAAAATCCTCCAGGATCACCTTATCGCCATAGCTTTTGGAAATATGATGAAGCTCTACTGTCTTTTTCCCCATTCTGGTCTCTACAGAGTCCATCTGCACATCCGTCTCCTGAACAGGCGCCTTGCCATTTTTTAACGCTTCCAAACGCTCCAGACGGGCGCGCTGCTTGGTGCTTCTTGCACGGCAGCCACGCTTCGCCCATTCCAGCTCCATACGGAGAATGCTCTGTCTCTTTCTCTCAGAAGCCAGCTCCATCTCTTCTCTTTGTGCTTTTAATTCCAGAAATCCTGAATAATTGGCATCATAGGAATATACTTTTCCATGACTGATTTCCAGAATTTTATTGGTAACTTTGTCAAGGAAATAACGGTCATGCGTAACCATGATCACAACGCCTTTAAACCGGTTCAGATAATCCTCCAGCCAGGTTACCATCTCGTTATCCAGATGGTTGGTAGGCTCATCCAGAATCAGCACATCAGAAGGGTTTACCAGAGTTCTGGCCAGAGCTACACGCTTCTTCTGTCCACCAGAAAGCTGCTCCACAGGGACATCATGTTCTGTAATCCCCAGCTTATTCAAAATATTTCTGGCCTCACTTTCCGTGCTCCAGTCCTTCTGCCATTTCCCATCAGCCACATAGTCCTGTACAATGGCACCCTTTGGAAAATCTGGCATCTGAGGCAGATAGGTGATACGAAGGCCATTCTGGGAAATCACCTGTCCCTCATCTGTCTCCTCTTCCCCTGCAATGATTTTCAGCAGAGTACTTTTTCCAGTTCCATTGATTCCAATGATTCCGATTTTATCCCCATCATGGATTCCATAGGAAATATCATCAAAAATCTTTTTATCTCCAAAAATCTTGCTTACATGTTCAATGTTCAGTACATTCATAAAAACCATAACTCCTTTTTCACCATCCACTGGCATTTATTTCAGTATTTTCCGCCTCTGTCAGTTTCTTTTTTTCTCAAAACCATGGATCCAGTCTGATTTCAGATAAAAAATCAAAAACAGAATGGAGCTTAATGACCAGGTCAGTGGATAAGCCCAGAATACAGTCTGGATCACCGGATGCAGCTTCACAGCGATGGTTATATAAGTCACACGGATCACGCACCAGCAGCCCAGCATAACAAACATGGGCACCGTAGCTCTTCCCGCTCCACGCATAAGTCCTGCAATGCAATGGGAAAAGGCAAGCAGAAAATAGAACAGAGTAATGATATGTGCTTCTTTCACTCCGAAAGCAATCACTTTCGGATCATTGTTAAAAGCGGCAATAAATACCGGGCTTGCAAAATACACAATAATTCCCACGATCTCTGCCATCGAAATACTGCAGAGGATACCAATACGGGCTCCTTTTTTTGCCCTGTCATATTTCTTTGCGCCCAGATTCTGACTGATAAATGTGGTCAGTCCCATAGAAAAACAGGTAATAGGCAGAAAACCAAATCCCTCAACCTTGGAATATGCCCCGCATCCAGCAACAGCCAGCTTGCCGAAGCTGTTGATATTAGACTGCACTACCACGTTTGCAATGGCGATCACGGAATTCTGGATGCCAGCAGGAAGACCGTTGGATACGATCTGTTTCAGCATATAGGAGTCCAGGCGAACATCCCTAAGGGAAACCGTATACTCCTCCGGGCTTTTTTTCATCAGACGGTACAGACACAAAAATGCGCTCATAAACTGGGAAATGATAGTGGCAAGAGCTGCGCCCTCCACACCCATTCCAAATCCACCTACAAAAACCATGTCCAGAGCCACATTCAAAAGTGATGAAAAAATCAGGTAATACAATGGATGGCGGCTGTCTCCCACTGCCTGCATAATGCCTACAAAATTGTTATAAAGAACCAGCCCCAGGGATCCCATGGCATATACCTGGAAATACAGGGTGGATTTCGGCAAAATATCTGCTGGTGTTTTCATAAGGATCAGAATCTTTGGTGCAAGCACAACACCGCCAGCTGTAAGAAGTATACCGCACAGAATACCAAAAGCCACCGTGGTATGAATCGCCCTGTGAAGCTCCTTCTTCTGCCTTGCGCCAAAATATCTCGCTATGATAACGCCTGCTCCCATAGCAAGACCCTGAAAAAATCCTACCAGCAGAAATGTAAGACTGCCGGATGAACTTACCGCAGCCAGTGCATCACTTCCCAGAAAGTTTCCCACGATCAGAGAATCTGCTGTATTGTACAGCTGCTGGAACAGGTTTCCCAGAAAAAGCGGGAACGCAAATCCCATCAGTTTCTTCCAGATAGACCCCTCTGTCAGCAGATTTTTGTTTTGTGAATTATTCATCTTTTCCCCTCCATCAATCCTTTTTATCGTAACATACCACACCTGCTTTTTCAATCGTAAGTTGCGATATGCTGTCCACTCCACCCCCTGCAAGCGTGTTTCTCTTCACTCCATTCATGGCAACACGTTTCGCGTTACACAAAACTCATGCATCCGCAAGATTTCACGCTCAGATTCTCGTTTTTTCTGTGAACTTTGTTCGCAAAAACACCTCGCGGAACATTACCAGTGAACAGTAATGTTGCGGAACGGGTTTTCACAAATCCAATTGCAAACGTCCATATTTCGTGTATAATAAGACATATCATTATAATTATTTTTTCATACTTTTCGTAAATTTAAGGAGGACATATATTTGAAAAATCTGGAAACCATTTGGAGCAAAGCGGCTGCCCGGGGACAGACTCTGAAAGAATATCCTCGTCCAGGTATGGTACGCCGTCACTGGATCAATCTGAACGGGATGTGGGACTACCTGATCACTGACAGCCGTATTCTTCCATGGCAATTTTACGAAAGCGAATATTTCCCCTTTGACGGACAGATTTTGGTGCCCTTTTCACCTGAAGCGCCTCTTTCCCAGGTAAAGCGCCAGCTTTTGCCAGATGAAACCTTATGGTATTCCCGTACCATCCAGTTGCCAGAGAACTGCCTGGATACAGAAAGTCAGCGGCTTCTTCTGCATTTTGGAGCTGTAGATCAGATCTGCAGCGTGTACATTAACGGAAAGTTCGTCAGCTATCACAAGGGCGGCTACCTTCCATTTACCACAGATATTACAGACTTTATCACAGAAGATCTCACAGTCTCTATCCTCATAAGTGTCCACGACTTCAGTGACACCTCCTATCATGCCAGAGGCAAACAGCAGCTGAAACGCGGCGGTATGTTCTATACTGCCCAGAGCGGGATATGGCAGACTGTATGGATGGAGATCGTACCGAACGAATACATAAGAGATGTGCGTGTTACCCCGGATTGGGACAATGGTCTGGTCCGGATGCGCATCCGCGTATCCTCCCCATCCTTGACTGAAAATGCATCTCCTGCCCATATAAGTCACACGGCAGCGGATCAGACAGATTCTCAGGAAACCATTTTGGCTTTTTCACCTGACAGGCAGAATTCATCCAATGTGATCTGTAAGGTTTACCCACCTGTTTTTCTCGAAGCAGACGGACTTAACGATACATTATGCCAGGATGAAATAACTGCCGCCGCAATCCGTCCCGGAAAAGGAGCCACCCTCTCCATCCCGGAAAATATGCAGAAGTCCTGGACTCCCAAAGAGCCGTGGCTTTACCCCTATTCCCTGGAATATGGCAAAGACCGGGTTCTTGGATATTTCGCACTCCGCAAATGTGACGTACAGATAGCTGACGATGGCTATCCACGCTTTTTCCTGAACGATCAGCCATATTTTCAGAGCGGCGTGCTGGATCAGGGCTACTGGCCAGACGGGCTTTATACAGCACCTTCCGACGAAGCTTTCATCTACGATATTCGTGCAATGAAAGATCTTGGCTTTAACATGCTCCGCAAGCATGGCAAAATCGAAGCAGACCGCTGGTATTTCCACTGTGACCGCATGGGAATGCTGGTATGGCAGGATATGCCTAACGGCGGTTCTTCCTACCATCACTGGTTTGTCACCTATCTGGCCACATTATTAAACTGGATGCGCATTCCAGTAAAAGACCTCCACGCCCGCCTGCTCTCCCGCACAGATGAATTCGGCCGTCAGGAATACATTGACGATATCCGGGATATGGTCAGGACACTGTATAATCATCCTTCCATTGTCACATGGGTACCTTTCAACGAAGGATGGGGACAATTTTCCACCAAAAAAGTCACAGATTTTATTCACCGTCTGGATCCTTCCCGCCTGGTAGATTCTGCCAGTGGATGGTTTGATCAGGGCTGTGGTGATATTAACAGTCTCCATTATTATTTTCTTGGACTTCCAGTACCAGAATCAGACCGCGTACTTGCTTTATCTGAATTTGGAGGTTACTCTCTTCGCCTGCAAGAGCACAGTGCCTGTAAAAATATTTACGGATATAAGAAATTTACCACCAGCGAGGCGCTTACCGACGGCTTCTCCAGGTTGATGGAAAACACTATCGTACCTTCTGTAAAAAAAGGATACTCTGCAACTGTTTTCACGCAGCTTTCTGATATTGAAGAAGAAACCAACGGACTGATCACTTACGATCGTAAAAAGATTAAAATGAATCCGTTGATTGTACAGAAATGGAATACGAAGCTGAAGAAATCTTTACACAACTAACTGTTAAACGCATATTTATCTGATGAAACAAAAAAACAGAAGCCATGCAGTCTTTTTCCATATACTGCATAGCTTCTGTTTTGTTTTCTTAAGCGCCAGCTTCAGAATTTATTTCCAGCTGACATTTACGTTTCGCATTTAAATTAGTTATTACTGCTGATTCCATTTACAGCAATTAGTTTGCTGCTTCCTCGTCAGCTGCCGCATCGGTCTCAGCCTCTGCATCTTCCACATTGTCTTCTGTCTTGATCAGAGAAACGAAAAGTGTCTCAGCGATAGGCTGAACATCATCAGATTTCGGTCCGATCTGAACATTGTACATCATTCCCTCAGCATCCTCCAGGAAAGCGATTCCGTATGTACTTTCAGTCTCGAAGGAAACTGCATAGAGTCCGTTAATGCAAACCTTCTCAACATCTTCATACTCTGTAGCCAGCTCATCAGCCATGGAATACAGATCATACTCTGTTCCAACATCTGTAGCGGTCACTACCATGTTCACGCCTTCTTCAGAATCCGGATCCTGTGCCTGGAACATAACACCGTCTGCAGCATCTTCATCTGAAATTTCCAGAACATCCCAGTTGCTTGGTACATAGAGATCGAAGCCTGGCTCAAAAGATAACCATGTTCCTTCATATGCAGCTTCATCAAGCATGTCCATTGTTAATTCTGTAATCTCATCATCTGCAGCCTCAGTATCTTCTGCTGCATCTGCCTCTGCCCACACAGGAGCAGAAAATCCGGTTACCATTGCTGCGGCACATAACATAGCCATAACTTTTTTCCAGTTTTTCATTTTTCTACCTCACTTTTATCATATTTTGTGATATTATATAGAGGACCTTAAAAGCTTACAATACTTTCTAACGCCTCATCACCTTGAGATTACTATATCCGATTTATTTAAAAAAAACAATATACATGGGATGAAATGACACTTTCAGTGATATTTTGATTTACTGCAGGTTTTCATTCTTTTGGAGGATTTCAGCATTGAACATTGCAATAATTGATGATGTGCAGCAGGATCTTGATGCACTTGCAGAAGCTACCCGGGAACATTATGACCAAAGACAGATATCTATCCAATTACATACCTTCTCTTCACTTGAAGACTTCTGGAACAGCTATTCTCCCGGCAGTTATGACCTGATTTTTCTTGATATCTACATAAAGCAGGCCAATGGTATGGACTTGGCCGCCCAGCTTCGGGAAAAAGGCGACTCCTGCGCTCTTATTTTTGTTACCAGCAGCGATGCTTTTGCGGTTGCCAGTTACGACGTGCAGGCAGCTTATTATCTTCTGAAGCCTCTTGATACAAACAAGCTCACAAAGGTATTGGACTCCATTCAGATCAAGCGTGTACAGGATACACGATATATAGAGGTGATCTGCGATCGTACCCTTCTGCGTGTTCCTGTAAAAACCATTTTATATGCAGACACCTTTCACAATGCTGTCCAGCTTCACACAGACGCAGGAGTTCTGCGCACATACCTGACTTTCCAGAAATTCGAGGAACTGATTCACGATCTCCCCTGTTTTCTCTCCTGCTACTGCGGCTGTCTTGTGAATATGGACCGCATTCACAAAACCCTGGAGGAGGGCTTTCTTCTGGACAACCAGGAAACCGTCCAGATCCGTAAACGGGGAGCTAACGCAATCAAGAAGGAATATCTGAATTATCTTTTCTCATAATACAAAAGTCTGCACAACTGGTTGCGCAGACTTTTTATGTGGAAGAAAGACCCGGCAAAATTTCTCAGCCTGTCAGCCGGCTTTGTCCGAAAGCCGTAAATCCATATCTTCCAGTGGAATAAACACATTCGCCCGGAATATACCGTTTCTGGCAGAAAAGTCGGCATATCCACCATATTTCTCTGCTGTTTTGGAAACAGAAGCAATTCCAATTCCCTGCCCGCTGTGACTTGTGGAATAAAAAGCTGCCCCATTTCTCTGCACTTCTCCTGCATAGGTGTTTTCAATATTGATCAGAAGTTTTCCCATTTTTACTTTGCAGATGCAATTTACATAAGCCTCATCCGCGTTCTCTTCTTTTTGCACTGCTCTCACCGCATTTTCCATCAGATTACCAAAAATCCTGCAGATATCCAGATCAGAAATTTTCATTTTCTCTGGAACCTCTACTGAATATCTGTACTTTATACCTTTTTGCTCCAGCTGTGACGCATAGTAATGTAAGATTGCATCCACAGACATGTTCTTGCAATAGCATACTGGTGTCTGCATTTTTTCGGTGCTCTCCTGTGCAAACTGATGAAAATACGCTTTCAGTTCTTCATAATGTTCCTGTTCCAGCAGAATGGAAGCAGTACGGATATACTGTCTGAAGTCATGTCTTGTACGGCTTGCCTCTTCCAGTGCATCAGTTAACTTCTCATAATGCTCCTTTTGCATAAGCAGACGCAATTCCATCTGTCTGGACTGTTCTTCATAGATCAGCCGCATCCGATAGCCTTCTGTCAGTTCTCTCCAGAGAAACATTCCAAATATACCTGTCAAAATGATGCCGCCCCATTCCGGAAACCAGCCGCCAATAATCGGATCATACAAAGACCATATGCGGTCTGCTGCCAGAGATACTGCGTAAATTACGGTTCCTGCAAGAAGAGAAATGCCCTGCATCCCTTCCGTATAGAAAAACGCAGTTAAAACAAGGCATACAGCGGTAAACCATTTCAGCACCTCTGTTGCCGCTGAAATACCATAAGAAAGAGCTGCGGTCTCCATTCCCCCTGCAAAAATCCCTGCAAGTGTAACCCCAAGACCTGCCACAGCTGTAGCAAGAACCCCCCATACCATCCACTTATACTTTTGCCCGGTGATCTCATATTCCAGCAAAAGCATTGCCGGAAAAGCGAGAAAATAGAACAGCATTTCAACAGAGAACCAGGGCTGTACTCTTAGCGCCAGGTATGTATGCAAAAGGGGATAGCAGGTATACCCGAGCACACAAAGGCATACTCCTGCAAAAAGTACATTTGCCCTGCATCTGGTTTTAAAAAATGCCCATACGGAAAACGCCAGAACCAGAATGATCAAGGTAAATACAGAGGAATTGATAAACACCGAAATTCCCCTTATGGTGTTTATTTTTAAAGGATTTCCAAAAACAGGTACACTCTGGATTCCCGGCGAAGCAGAGCTTTTATCTGTCACTGCAATCAGAATTTCTAATGAAATATTGGCCTTGAAGGTAAGCATTCTGTTCTGAGTCCGTTCCACATAATGTTCCGGGTCCGGATTTCCCATCTGTCCGACCAGAACACCATCCACATACAAACTATATGCTGAAAAAATTTCCGGCAGATACAAACCATATGTATGCTGCTCAGCGGGAAGCATGATTTTTAACCGATATGTACCACTTCCATACGGACTTCTCCCACTGTTTCCAAGTTCCATTCCACCATATTCCCCAATAGAAATATAACGAAAATAATATTTATCCAGATCATCCTCCGGCGTAAGAAGTGCATCCGGATAATATTCCCATTCTCTGGACAAATAATAGACAGGAAAGCTCTCATAGGAGCCATCTGCATACAAAAGTCCGTGTATGGCTTTTTCCTCTCTTGTCATATATTTGTTATTTGAACAATACAACACGTAAAAAAACATAAAGGATAGAATCATGGTTATGATTACAGTTCCCCACAGCAGCTTCCTTCCTTTTTTATTTGCTTTGTTCTCCTTCACCCCGTTCCCCCTTTCGGAGCTTTTTGCCGCGTCTCATTGGTATATTCCATAACAATATTAACAAAATTACAATTATTATAACAATTGAAGCCGTTTTTTTATGTTGACTGTTAAGATTCTCATCTGAATTCGCTTTCTGGTTTTTGACATCTTCCGAAAGAAGTTCCTCAACCTGTTCTGACAGCTTTTCTTCCCCTGAGTCCGCCGCATTTTCCAGACTGTCTCCTTCCGGATCATCCTCTTCTGTGTTTCCACCATTCTCTGTCTGATTTTGTGGTTGCTCTTCCACTGTATAATCTCCGGTTTTATCAATGGGAATCACCTCAGCGTTCTGTGCATCATTTACCGAACCTGTATAGGAGTTACCTTCTTCGTCTGTCAGCATAGTCTGAGAGTCACGGTTCGCATACGGAATCTCCACGGTAGCTCCTGGAATATCTGTAACAGCTTCTCCGTTTTTGGAAATTTTTACAGAAACATCACTTCCCACCCAGGAAATGTCTGTCTCAATCTGATCCTCCGCTTTTATATTCCAGTCTTTTACCACTTCCACAGGAACCCTTACCAGCACTCCGTCTCCTTCAAAAGGAATCAGCTTTACACCATTCTTCATAAGATCCAGCAGCCTGTTTCCTACAAGGATGGCGGAAGTATCCGTTACCCGCTCCGTTTCATTGTCAATATCCGGAAGCTCTTTGCCATCCCTGTCTGCATAGTTGCGCTTGTACCAGTGCTCATTAGAAATCAGCTCCCCACCATACACAAAAGTATATACCCCGGTACTTCCACCTGGATAGGTTACGTAAATTCCATATTCCCAGCCAGCTTTAAGAACACTTTTTTTCAGATACAGACCCTTTCTGTCAAAATAGAAATTACTTTTGCTTATTTCTTTATCTCCCTTATTTTCCTGCAGATATACCTGCAGATTGTCCAGCTGTTCATCTGTAAAACGGTCTAATATCATAGGAAAAAACAGAGTATCCACGCCAACCACACAGCACGTCTGTACTTCCGGCTGATCCGGGCGCTGAACGGTAATATAAGCAGACGCCCCCGGAACAGTAAGCTCCTGATCCACCGTGCAGCCTTCTGGAGCTGCAAAAGTTCCCGTCACTTTATAAACGCCAGGAGCATTCACATCAACCTGACTGAAATCCCATACCGAAGGCATGATAACAGCCGGATGGGCCGCAGTATCCTCATATTCTTCACAGGTGCTCCCAAAAATATAAAAAGTCTCCTCCAGCTCGGTCCGTACTTCTGCCAGACTCTGCCCCGCCCGCACCGCATATACCATACAGCGCTGCAGGCTCTTTTCGTCAATCTCCTCGCAGGAACGGATAACAGTATCTTTTGATACTGTCCCGCCAATTGTTCCAGGCTGATAACTGAGTATCTCCAGACTTCCATCTGACTGATAGCGGTATTTAAGATTTCTTGTTTTCCCTTCATTATAAACAACTGTCAGTGTATATATATTTTCAGCTATCATACTCTGGCAGGAAAGATACATCCCATCGGTATCCGCAAATCCATATCCTTCCTCGCTTACATTTACCCAGTCCTCTCCTTCTTTTTGAAGCCATATTTCCATCATATCTGGATTCTGCTCTGTGATCCATGGAAAATAGTAAATACCTGCTGAAATCATTCGGGAATACACCTGAATCTCCGGCTGTCCCGGATTCTGTACAGAAATCCATGCTGTCCATTCCGGAAGACCGACATTGCTTGTATATCCTTCCGGAAGTCTCACTGTCCCTGTAATCTTATAGGCTCCCACAGTCTGAATATCAATTCCGGAATAGTCCCAGATTGCATCCAGATAAAGCTCTTCTCCATCTTCTGTATATGCAATGCAGCTCATGCCATCATAAATTTCCTGCAGTTTCTGCAGGCTTCCGCCTTTCAAAACTGCTCCGGCAGGTATGTAGAAAATTCTGGAAAAATCCCTTATTACATTTTCTGCTGCCCTTACTTCCTGCACGCTTTTCCAGGCAAATATGCAAAGCAAAAAGAAAAAAACACTTATCAGACCTTTTAACCTTTTTTTCATTGATTTTCTCCCTTGTCCCAAGCATATAAGATTTCATCATATAATACAAGAAACCTGTGGCGAACCGCAGGTTTCCGTGAAAAATGGGTGTTACTGTTTACTTTATCACAACAACAAGAGCGTGTTTGAAACAGGCTCTAACTTTGCATTGTACCGTAATATGTTTTACATGAATGTCTTACTATCAGAAACAAAACTCCCTGAAAAAATCACATTCTGCATCATTGCACTGGGCAGCATCAATTGTTTTTACATCGCAGTGGAACACGTGACCAAGTTTATTAATCTTATCTCCAAACACACGATATACAAAGGGCACATTGTTCTCCATCAGTTTCTGGACTAATGCAGGTGCCTGTGCTTTCTGATGATCTGCCACGGAAGTCATGCAAAATACAGGAGGATAAACATCTGTAATGCCGTTCAGCACATCAATGCTCTCCAGTTCTTCCTCTGTACCGCCTTCCGGAAGAAGTTCCTTCATGATCAGTGTCGTCATATTGTCTGACCCTTCCCTTTGGATCCTGTACACACCGCAATTTAAAGCAATTGCAGTAAGGGCAAACCCCTCTGGTACAGCAAAATCATATTTGGCAGCATATGCCGGATTCGTGCAGATTGCTGCATAAAGTCCCAGAAGATGAGCTCCTGCAGAATCTCCTACTGCAAAAATACGTTCTGTATCAAAATGGAATCTTCCTGCACGCTTCATCACCCACTTGCATACCAGATTCACATCCTCTAACTGTGCTGGAAATTTGCTCTCAGGAGCCAGACGATATGTAAAGTTTACAACTGCAAATCCTCGCTGCGCAAGACTCATACAATAGTACTGGTATCTTTCTTTATCTCCATACATCCAGGCTCCTCCATGAACGCTGATAATGACCGGAAGGTCTTCTCCCTGTGCCTGCTTCGGTCTGTATACATCCAGCCTCTGCATCTCCCTGTCATCATGTCCATATACAATATTATCCCAACGTTCGATATCTTCCGGGGTATTCATAAGAGCATCGCGCTCATCATCTGCCTTTTTAAATTCTGATCTGATCTTATCGCTTAATTCAGACATTGTAGTTCCTCCAGGTAATGTATTTTTCTGTGAATATTATAAATGAATTATATAGAAAAAACAACAGGAAAGAATCCTGCTTGCTGCATAAAAAAAGAACACCTAATCAACTCAGGTGTTCTTTAAAGATTCGCTATTAGTCTTCAACTTTAACGATCTCTTTTTTGTTATAGCTTCCGCAAGCCTTGCAAACTCTGTGTGGCATCATAAGTGCGCCGCATTTGCTGCATTTTACAAGGTTCGGAGCGCTCATTTTCCAGTTTGCTCTTCTCTTATCGCGTCTTGCTTTGGAAGATTTATTCTTTGGGCAGATGGACATTTCGGTTACACCTCCTTAAATTTACTGAATATATCACTGATAGCTGCCATACGGGGATCCTTAGGCTCCTCGGCACATCCGCAGGGACCATCATTCAGGTTCTTCCCGCATCTGCTGCAAATCCCTTTGCAGTCTTCTTTACATAAGACTTTCAAAGGCCAGCTCATCAGTACCTCAAGATAGACCAAACGGTCCACATCCAGGTCATAGCCGGTGAGATAGCTGCTCTCATCCAGATCATTCACACGTTCTTCATCCGTAAGCTTCATGTCGAGTTTCCTCTTGAATTCAAAAGGAATCCTGGTCCTAACCTCTTCCAGACATCTGTCACATGGAATTCCAACAGTCACAAGACCGCTTCCCTCCAGTTCCAGAACTCTGTCGCCGGTATTCGTAATCGTAAGCTCTACAGGTTCCTTAGCCAGTACTGGAAAGGTTCCCTGCTGGAAGGTGATGGTATCCATCTCAAAAGCAACACTGTAGTGCTGGCTCTTACCCTCGCTGGATGAAATGTCTGATAAATGTATCTGCATAATCGTCTCCCTATTCACACTTAATCAATTATACATACCCTGTCATTATTTGTCAACTTGAATTTTCCCTTATATACAATAATTTTTCAAAAAAATTACAAAAGCTGGCGAAATTTCAGGTGGAATATTAAATCAATTTCCTGTTGCATATAAAATCCTGCCAGAGTGTATGATTCTCTGACAGGATTTATGCATTTCTATAAAGTAATGCAGTATTACCGCAAAGCAGCCTGCCTCTCAGCAACTGACTTTGCCATGTACTGCTGATCACACTGCAGCTAATTATTTTACAAGTGCTACCGTATCACGGCAGATTGCAAGCTCCTCGTTAGTCGGGATAACTGCAACCTTTACCTTGGAGTCAGCACCGGAAATAACAACTTCCTCGCCCATAGCCTCATTAGCCTTAGCATCAATTGTAACACCAAGGAATCCAAGATAAGAGCAGACTTTCTCACGAATCATGCCAACATTCTCACCGATACCAGCTGTAAACACGATTGCATCAACACCGTTCATAGCAGCTACATATCCACCTACATATTTCGCAATGCCATAGCAGAGAACTTCGATTGCATTCTTAGCATCCTCGTTGCCCTCAGCGGCTGCGGCTCTAAGGTCACGCATATCACTGGAAACACCGGACATACCCTGAAGACCGGATTTCTTATTGAGAACATTCATAACACCTGCAAGATCCAGGTTCTCTTTCTTTGCAATGTACTCAACGATAGCCGGATCAATGCTTCCGGAACGTGTACCCATTACAACACCTTCAAGAGGAGTAAGACCCATTGTAGTATCTACGCATTTGCCATTCTGTACAGCACTGATGGAAGAACCGTTTCCAAGGTGGCAAACGATAACCTTGGAGTTATCTTTGTCAAGGCCAAGGAACTCAACAGCACGTTTGGATACGAAGCTGTGGGAGGTTCCGTGGAAGCCGTATCTTCTTACTTTGTAGTTCTTGTAGTACTCGATCGGAAGTCCGTACAAATATGCTTTTGCAGGCATTGTCTGATGGAATGCGGTATCAAATACACCTACCTGAGGTACGTTTGGCATAAGCTCGGAGCATACGCGGATACCGATCAGGTTTGCCGGGTTGTGAAGCGGTGCAAGATCGTTGCACTCTTCTACTGCTTTGATCATCTCATCTGTGATGATAGCGGAAGAAGCGAATCTCTCGCCGCCGTGTACGATACGGTGACCAATTGCATTAACCTCTGCAAGGCTCTTGATCGCGCCTGTTTTCTCATTTGTAAGAGCTTCCAGAACCATCTGGATGGCTTCTTTATGAGTCGGCATGGAAGCCTCTGTGATCTCTTTGTCATTTCCGGCTTTCTGGTATACCAGTCTTCCGTCAATTCCGATTCTCTCGCAAAGTCCTTTTGCAAGAACAGCTTCTGTGTCGGAATCGATCAACTGGTATTTTAAAGAAGAACTACCGCAGTTAATTACCAATACATTCATTTTTTTACTCTCCTGTTTACATGATTATGTATTACCTGACACCAGATATTTTATTCCTCTGGTATCTCTTCAAGGGCATGTGCCCTCAATCACAATACGATTCAGCCCTTTTCAGACTAATTCCAAATTAGTCCTGAGCCTGGCACTGTACGGATGTGATAGCTACAACACCAACGATATCGTCAGCGGAGCATCCACGGGACAGGTCATTTACAGGTTTTGCGATACCCTGGGTGATAGGTCCGTAAGCTTCTGCTTTTGCAAGACGCTGAGCCAGCTTGTATCCGATGTTTCCTGCATCAAGGTCTGGGAAGATCAGGACGTTAGCCTTACCTGCAACCGGGCTTCCTGGAGCTTTGGAAGCACCTACGCTTGGAACGATAGCTGCATCAAGCTGGAACTCTCCGTCAAGTGCAAGGTCTGGATTCTGCTCTTTCGCGATCTTGGTAGCCTCAACAACTTTATCAACATCTGCATGTTTCGCACTTCCCTTAGTAGAATGGGAAAGCATAGCTACTACAGGCTCTTCCTGTACAAGAAGCTTGAATGACTCAGCAGAAGAAGCTGCGATTGCTGCAAGTTCTTCTGGATTCGGGTTCTGGTTCAGACCGGAATCACCGAATACGAATGCACCGTTAGCGCCGTACTCGCAATCCGGAACGATGATCAGGAAGAATGCGGAAACAAGCTTGGTACCTGGTTTTGTCTTCAGGATCTGAAGGCATGGTCTTAAGGTATCAGCTGTAGAGTGGCAAGCTCCGGAAACCATACCGTCTGCATCGCCCATCTTAACCATCATAACACCATAATACAGATACTGGTTCAGAAGGATCTCCTTAGCCTGCTCTGGTGTCATGCCTTTTTTCTGTCTTAACTCTACTAATTTGTCAATATATCCCTGAGTCTTCTCAGATGTTGCAGGATCTACGATCTGTGCACCGGAAATGTCGAAGCCGCCTTCAGCTGCGCTCTTCTTAACTGCTTCCTCATTACCAACAAGTACAAGCTTAGCAATTCCCTCTTTTAAAATTTTGTCTGCTGCTTCAAGAGTTCTCATGTCCTCTGTCTCTGGCAGTACGATTGTCTTAATGCTGGATTTTGCTCTTTCTTTGATTACATCAATAAATCCCATGATTAAATGGCTCCTTTCATTTGTTACAGTAATCCTCTGGGAACTGGCATAAGTATCCATTCCCCATTCAGTAACTTAACCTCATTATACGCCACCCCGCCTTGTATTTCAAGCTTTTCAATGTTAGAATATGGAAGAACAACGTATTTTTTGAGGTGCAATTTTATGAAAACAGCCGGAATTATTGCAGAATATAATCCATTCCATACAGGACATGAATATCAGATAAACTATATAAAAGAAAAACTAAGGACAGACTATATAGTTATCGCCATGAGTGGTGATTTCGTACAAAGAGGAACCCCTGCTCTTTTTTCAAAATATGTACGTGCAGAAATGGCTCTTCAAAGCGGCGCAGACCTGGTTCTGGAGCTGCCGGTTTCCATTTCTTCTGCCAGTGCAGAGTTATTTGCCAGAGGAGGCGTACAGCTTCTGGATGGACTTGGGGTTACAGATATACTTTGTTTCGGAAGTGAATGCGGTGATACGGATGCGCTTATGGAGCTGGCCAAAATCCTGGCAGAGGAGCCGGAAGCTTTTCAGGACGCCCTTCGCCGGAATCTGAAAGACGGAATGACTTTTCCAAAGGCCAGAAGCATGGCTCTCTCTGCAGTTTTTCCCGAAGCAGAAAAATACCAGCAATTGCTCTCTTCCCCCAATAATATTCTGGGAATTGAATACTGTAAAGCTATTCTACGGGAAAACAGCTCTATTTCACCGGTTTCCATTAAACGGAAAGGAAATGATTATCACGAAAATACTCTGTCTGAAAATCACTTTCCTTCTGCTTCTGCTATTCGAAATGCCATTTTGAATTTCAATGCTCCACCCATAGGGAACTCGTCCAATACCGAGCATTCCCACTGCTTTTTATCTGAATCACCAGAAACCTCAATACAGACTTTTGCGTTTCTTGCTGATATGGCAAAAAAATTTTTACCAGCAAATTCCCTGGAACTATTTTTACAGGCAATTTCCGGAAATCGTTTTCTTCTGGAAAACGATCTGGACACGCTTTACCGTTACTGTCTTCTTCAGGAAACAGAAGAAAGCCTGTGCACATACCTGGACATGTCCCATGCTCTTGCCAGAAGGATTCTCTCCTGCCGGGATCAGTATGAAACCTTTTCCCAGTTTGCCAACCTTCTGAAAACCAAGGAGATCACACAAACCAGGATCCAGAGAGCACTGCTTCACATGCTTCTTCATATTCAGAGTGTGCCCGCGCAGATTCCCTATGCCCGGGTTCTGGGATTTCGAAAAAACAATTCTGCGCTTCTGGGCAAAATAAAAAAATGTGGCAGCATTCCTCTGCTTACCAAACTGCCGGATGCTGCCGCAGTGCTTGAAAACGCACCACAAGCTATGGATTTACTAAACGAAACAACTTTCGCATCCAATCTTTACGAAAGCATTCTGGCACAAAAAAACAGTACTTCTTATGTTCATGAATACAGACAACAAATTATTATTGTATAATATTCTCAACTGCATAAAGAGCCCCGGCTACTGCAATTCCGTACAATAGCCAGGGCTCACTTTTATCCATTTCGTCTTACTCAATCTTACTCATTAGAAAGAAGAATGCGGTCATTATCCAGCTTCTTTCCTGCTCCAACTTTAAACTTGTCAAGCAGCCCTTCCACAGTAAGACCTTTTTTCTCCTCTTCCTTGATATCCAGAACAATATCACCGGAATCCATCATCAGAATACGATTTCCAAGTTCCAGTGCAGACTGCATATTGTGGGTGATCATCAGACAGGTCAGATGATGTTCTTCCACGATCCTGCTGGTCAGGTTCAGCACCTTCTCGGCTGTTCCCGGATCAAGAGCTGCTGTATGCTCATCCAGAAGAAGCAGTTTCGGTGGATTCATAGTTGCCATCAAAAGAGTAAGTGCCTGTCTCTGACCGCCTGAAAGAAGTCCCACCGGATGGTTCATGCGGTCTTCAAGGCCAATATCCAGAAGTGCAAGCTGTTCACGAAAACGCTGTTTATCACTTTTGGAAATACGGGAAAGCCAGCCTCCCTGACCTGCAGCAAGCGCAAGGTTCTCCAGAATCGTCATTCCAGGAGCAGTTCCCCGCATCGGATCCTGATACAGTCTTCCAATATTTTTTGCTCTGGCATGCTGTGGCAGAAATGTAATATCCTCTCCATCCAGAACAATAGATCCGGAATCTGTGAGAAAATCCCCACAGATGGCATTGAACATAGTAGATTTACCAGCTCCGTTGGAACCGATAATTGTTGCAAAATCGCCTTTTTCAAGATGCAGAGACAAATCTCTGATTGCCACTTTTTCATTTACTGTTCCCGGATTAAAGGTTTTGGAAATATGTGAAAGCTTTAACATGGATCAGATTCCTCCCTTCTTGTGCGTCATTCTTCTTTTCAGCTGCGGCCACTGTCGTTTCAGATAAGGGCCGGAAATTGCCAGAATAACAATCACAGAAGATACCAGTTTCAGCATAAACGCCGGCATATTAAATCTTAAAGCCACCGTATAAACCAGTCGGAAAACAAAAGAACCCAATACCATTCCCACAGCTCTTACAAAAATTCCGCCTTTTCCAAGAATTGTTCCTCCGATCAGAAGGGATGCAAGCGCAATGGTAACCATTCCCTGACCAATGTTAATGTCCACAGATTTCTGGGACTGGGAAAGAAGGCATCCGGACAGTGCTGTAAAAGAGTTTGCAATACAAAGTCCGATAATCGTTGTAAATACCGGGTTGATAGACGACGACTTCACCATATCTGCATTATTTCCTGTAGCACGGATTGCAAGGCCAAGTCGTGTCTTTAAAAATACCACCAGAAAAGCAACCACTGCTGCTACTGCGATCAGCGCAACAATTATATCTGTTCTTCCCTTCAGAGGGGTATCTTCCAGAACATCCTTCATCATGGAAAACACCGTATCTGTACGGTTCATGTTGATCAGGGAAGAGCCTCCCATCACTGCTATGTTAATCGAATACAATCCTGTATTCACAATAATTCCCGCAAGCAGACTGTCTACTCCCATTTTTGTCTGCAAAAATCCGGTTACAAAACCAGAACAGATTCCGGCAAGCATTGCTGCTAGTATTGATAAAAAAGGATGTCCGCTGACCGCCACAGCGGCTCCTACAGCGGCTCCTAATGTAAAGCAGCCGTCTGTAGAAAGGTCGCAGACATTCAACATGGAATAACTTAAAAACAATGCAAGGACAGTCAGGGAACAGATCAGTCCAAGTTTCAGGGCAGTTTCTCCTAAGGAGAGTGCAGTAGCCAGTGTCACAATCATTTCCTCCGGTTAATCGTTAATTTGTTTCCAGTTCGTTAAAGCTCTCTGCTGTAACGATCTCATTTACCTGTGTGCAGAGCGGCTCCATAGCAGCTTTGACAGTTTCAAAATCAAGGCCGAGAGCTTCGCATGTTTCTGTGTTTACAGTAGCAGTACCATTGTCAAAGGTTTCTACAGGAGTGGTTGCCGGATCAGCACCATTCAGAAGAATATCGGCAACCATATCTGCTGTTTTTGCTCCAAGATTTGCGTAATCAACACCATACCCTGCGAAAGCGCCATTTAACGCAAAGGAATCAGCTCCAGTGTAATGCGGAATTCCTGCATCAATAAATTTCTCATAAATGGAAAGCTCTGCTGTCATAATGGTATTATCAGTTGGGGTAAACACTGCGTCAACACCATCTGCAACCAGTGCATCTGCTGCAAGCTGAACTTCATCTGTAGTGGTTCCGGTACGCTCAACATATTCGATTCCGTTCTCATCCATATAAGCTTTTGCTGCCTCGATGGCTGCTGTAGAGGAATCCTGTCCGATATCATATAAAAGTCCGATCTTCTTGGTATCCGGATTAACAGCTTCGATCAGTTTCATAATGGAAGCGGTATCCAGATAATCGCTTGTTCCGGTAAGGTTTGCGCCAGGTGCCTCCAGGGATTCTACAAGACCTGCACCAACCGGATCCGATACTGCGGAGAATACAACCGGCGTGTCGGTTCCTTCTGTGCTTGCCTGCATACGCATAGCTACCGGTGTTGCAACGCCAACCATAAGATCTACACCGTCTGCCTGGAAATCAGAAATAATCTGCTCCATAACATTGGCATCTGCATTACAGTTGTCATAGGAAATATCGAAGTTTACACCCTTCTCATCGCCGATTTCTTTCAGGCGGCTTTCCAGATTGTCTACGATCTGGTTCAGAGATGCGTCATCTACATAATTGCAGATACCGATCTTGTAGTCCTCTGCAAGAACAGGTGTTGCCATCATCATAGTTGCCATTGTTGCTGCTGCGATTGCGATCATTCTTTTTTTCATAGTGTTTTTCCTCTCTCTCTTAAAATTGGCGGGAGCGTGTTTAAAAAGGCTTTCCGCATAATATGTGTCACACTTTACGGAAATGATTTTCAAACAGGCTCCAGAAGATAACTAAGCCGATCTTCTGCATCTTGTCTGCGAGAAAGAATGAGTGGTAAAATGGATATCAAAAAACCGTCTTCAAAAAACAACATTCCCTGTTGCTCTTTGAGACGGTAATAAAATCTTATTATCGCGGTGCCACTCAAATTGACAAATCGTCCACTTTCTCATGTACAAACATACACTCCTGATTGGTAACGGGTTCGGTTCCCGTCGGCGCCTACTCTCCTGAAATATAATTTCGGGCCGCCCTCGAAAGTCCATTCCATCAGCCGCTTCATACGAAGATCACACCATCCTCCGCTCTCTGGTAAGTCATTATTCAATCTATTCATAATGACTAAATGTCACATCTGATTTACTACTCTTTCTCATCGGTTTAACTGGTTTATACTTTAGCACAGTGATGTAAGAATGTCAAGTGCAAATTCATCCAGTAACCTTAATTTTTAAAGCTATGGATCGGAGCCGGAATTCTTCCGCCTCTTGCCACAAACGCATCACAGGAGAAATTGTTTACCGGCATGATTGGTGCATAGCCAAGAAGACCACCGAATTCTACTGTCTCTCCTACTCCTTTTCCGATAACAGGGATCAGACGGACTGCTGTTGTCTTCTGGTTCACCATTCCAATTGCTGCTTCATCTGCAATAATGCCGGAAATGGTGGATGCCTTCGTATCACCTGGTACTGCGATCATATCAAGTCCCACAGAGCATACGCAGGTCATAGCCTCTAATTTCTCAATGGTAAGGGCACCTGCTGTTACCGCATCGATCATTCCCTGATCCTCGCTGACCGGAATAAATGCACCACTCAAGCCTCCAACTGCTGTGGAAGCCATCACACCACCTTTTTTTACCTGGTCATTTAACAGGGCAAGAGCTGCTGTAGTTCCAGGTGCACCGGCTCTTTCAAGACCGATTTCTTCCAGGATCTCAGCCACACTGTCACCGATTGCAGGAGTAGGCGCAAGGGAAAGATCCACAATTCCAAATGGAACGCCAAGCATCTTGGAAGCCTCCCTGGCAACCAGCTGACCTACACGGGTTACCTTAAATGCAGTTCGTTTGATCATCTCACAGAGAGTTTCGAAATCCTCTCCTCTTACTTTCTCCAGAGCGGTTTTTACAACACCTGGACCACTGACGCCAACATTAATAATACTGTCAGCTTCTGTAACGCCGTGGAAAGCACCTGCCATAAACGGATTGTCATCCGGCGCATTGCAGAATACTACCAGCTTGGCACAGCCAAGGGAATCCTGTTCTTTGGTTGCCTGAGCTGTTTCCAGAATAATCTCTCCCATAAGCTTCACAGCATCCATATTGATTCCAGTCTTTGTGGAACCAACGTTCGCAGAACTGCATACCCGCTCTGTACTGGCAAGTGCCTGCGGAATAGAACGGATCAGAAGCTCCTCTGCCGGTGTCATTCCCTTACTTACAAGAGCTGTATATCCACCGATAAAGTTCACTCCCACCTGCTTGGCAGCTTTGTCCAGAGTCCTGGCAATTGTTACAAAATCATCTGTAGTCTTGCATGCAGCACCCCCTACCAGACCGATTGGTGTAACAGAAATTCGTTTGTTTACGATCGGGATTCCGTACTGTGCTGAAATTTTCTCACCGGTTGCCACCAGATCTTTGGCATATGTGGTAATTTTGTTATAAATTTTTTCGTTTAATTTCGCAAGATCGCTGTCAATACAATCCAGCAGGCTGATTCCAAGAGTAATGGTACGTACATCCAGATTCTCCTGCTCGATCATTTTATTGGTCTCATTTACCTCAAATATATTAATCATAGCATTCGTATTCCTTTCTATGGATATATCACCTACAGGCGACATTTTTGTGAAATGAATGTCCAATAGACGTGGACGGGACTTTCATTTCAAATTCGATGCATTACGTTGAAAATATCCTCATGCTGGCAATGGATCACTACGCCGATCTCATCCCCGAGAGCAGCCAGTTCCTTGGAAAGAGTTGCAATTTCCTTGTCTGAAGCGCTGGTATCTGCAACCATCATCATGTTAAAATATCCCTGTACAATCGTCTGGGAGATATCCAGAATGTTAACCTGATTCTGGGCAAGATAAGTACATACCTTTGCAATAATACCAACGGTGTCATTTCCTACTACTGTGATAATTGTTTTTTTCATGATACTCCTCCTGTATTTGGGTCTGCAGCCCATTTTGACTGTCCCAGGGAAAATACAGCTTTAAGTTTTCCCTGATCTGTATATAAAAACTGAACCTGTATTTCAAATATAGTTTTGTTTCTTTACTGTAAATTATCTCCTCTACAATACAACCACATCTGAAATACTGTCCCGTTTCGCAACCTGAATCTGAAAATCTTTTGATCTATATGGATTATCTCCAAGAGTTACCTCTGAGCACACAGTCTCATAGGCAAGAGCCTCATAGTTGTTTTCTTTGCTTAAATGTCCAAGAAAAACAGCTTTCATGTCATCATGCAAAAGCCTGCAAAGCAGCTTTCCCGCATTTTCATTGGAAAGATGTCCCCTGTCGCCTAAGATACGCTGTTTCAGATAATAGGGATAACTTCCCACCTGAAGCATACGGATATCATGATTTGCCTCCAGCAAAAGAGCATCCAGATTTTGTAAATTATCTACTATGTAATCGTTATATTTTCCAAGATCTGTGGCGATTCCAACTGCCTTGTCTTCACACTCAACCCGGTATCCTACCGGCTGTGCCGCGTCATGTGGAATGGAAAAAGGATGAATGGTCAGATCCCTGATATGAAAATCCTGATCCTCCACAATCTCATGAAAAGTGTCTTCCGGAAGATTCTTCATATTCTTCATTCTACTGATTGCATCTGCAGTTCCACCTGTAGTATAAACCGGAATGTGGTATCTGCGTGCCATCACCCCCAGACCGCTGATATGATCAGAATGCTCATGAGTGACCAGAATCGCGTCAATGTCCCTGCCAGTAAGCTCCAGCTGGTTCAGTCCCTGCTCGATCCTTTTGCCGCTTATTCCTGTATCAACAAGAACATGGGTCTCTTCTGATCCCACATAAATACAGTTTCCGCTGCTTCCACTGGCAATGCTACAAAGTCTCATTTCTTCTTACTCCTTCATCTATCTGCTTCCAGGTTTTTTCCACATTTCCGTTATTTTCTACAACGAAATCTGTATGGGCTCGAAAATAATCTTCGCTGGCCTGATTTCCGATAATTCCAAGAGATTTTTCCCTTGTATAGCCTCGGTTTTTCATCAGGCGCTGAATGCGGATTTCCTCATCTGTATGAATATACCATACTTCATCACAAAACTCCTGGTAATGTTCTTCCAGAAAAAGTGCAGCTTCCACAATGCATAGCTTCCGTCCCTTATTCTTCTGTTCCTCCAGGCTTTTCAGGATATATCTTTTTACAGCCGGATGAATTATTCCATTTAGGCGGCTCAAAAAATCCGGTTGCTCAAATACTACATCGGAAACCCTCTTCCGGTCAATAGTTTTATCGTTTTTTATCACATCTTTCCCAAACAGATCAATCACTGGCTGATAACATTCCTGTCCCGGAGCCATCACAATATGTCCCACTTCGTCAGCCTGTATAACAAAAGCATTATATTTTTTCTCAAGATAAGCAAGCACCGTACTTTTTCCGGCACCAACTCCTCCTGTAATACCAATTGTCTTCATTTGTCCTATTCCTTACTGCTTCGATTTCACCTGGTAATTATGAGGTGCAAACTATTTTCTTCCTCAATCCTATTCCAGACATAGCTCTGATTCTACTTTGCCTCGTACCAGTTATTCCCCTGATGCATATCTACTTCCAGCTCCACTGCCAGATTGGCTGCACCCTTCATTTCCTCTTCCAGAATTCTTGATACCTGAGGGATTTCATCTTTCCAAGTCTCGATCAGCAATTCATCGTGGACCTGAAGCACCAGTCTGGATCTCAGTTTCTCATCCAAAAGACGTTTATACACACGATTCATGGCAATTTTGATAATATCTGCGGCAGTTCCCTGAATTGGCGAGTTCATGGCAACACGCTCGCCAAAGGATCTCTGCATAAAATTGCTGGATTTCAGTTCCGGAACCGGTCTTCTTCTGCCAAACATAGTGGAAACATAGCCTTTTTCTTTTCCCTGCTCCACAAGTCCATCCAGAAATCCCTTTATGCTTGGATAGGTCTCAAAATATTTCTGGATATAAGCGGCAGCCTCTTTTCTTGTAATACTAAGATCCTGGCTAAGACCAAAAGAGCTGATGCCATATACAATGCCAAAGTTTACCGCCTTGGCATTTCGTCTTTGCAGAGGAGTGACCTCCTCAAGCGGAATATGAAAGACCTGAGACGCTGTCAGTCGATGAATATCTTCCGCCTCCCTGTAAGCCTTGATCAGCTTTTCATCCCCGGACATGTGAGCCAGAACACGCAGCTCAATCTGTGAGTAATCAGCATCCAGGAATACAAATCCAGCTTCCGGTACAAATACTTTGCGGATCAGTCTTCCAAGCTCCATTCGGACTGGAATATTCTGAAGGTTTGGCTCTGTACTGCTGATTCTGCCAGTGGCAGTTATGGTCTGGTTAAAAGTGGAATGGATTCTTCCATCCTTCTCGATTACGGCTCCAAGACCGTCTGCATAAGTGGATTTCAGCTTTGTAAGCTGACGATATTCCAAAATATCATTTACGATTGGATTCTCTGATGCCAGTTTCTCTAATATATCTGCGGATGTGGAGTAGCCGGTCTTCGTTTTCTTTCCTCCCGGAATAGCCATTTTTTCAAAAAGGATCACACCAAGCTGTTTCGGAGAATTGATATTAAATTCTTCTCCTGCCTGCTGCCAGATCAGCTTTTCCAGTTCATGAATGCGGACAGTCAGCTTTTCACCATAATTTTTCAATTCTTCTCCTTTTACTTCGATTCCCCATTTTTCCATGGAATCTAACGTAAATACAAGAGGAAGTTCAATCTCTGTGTATACCTTCCACATACCTGTTTCCTGAAGCTTCGCTTTCAAGGGGGCTCTGGTGGCAAAAGCGGTATACGCCATATAGCATGCCAGATGTTCCAGTTCCGGCATATCCTCCTCCCAGGCCTTTTTCAGGGATATTTTTCCCAGAAGCTCTTCTTTTCCCGGAAGGAGCTTCCCATCCAGATAATCTTTTGCAAGCTCTTCATAAGTATAAGTACTTTTCAAAGGATTCAGAAGATAAGCTGCAATGCCACAGTCAAATACGTTTGCATCGGGTGTTAGATCAGCACGCTTGAGCATGGTTTTTACGTCCATGGAACAAACTGTGGTAGACTTCCCCAGCCTGCCGATCTTATCACTTAAATAAGCTGCTGTTACCATTCCCTCCACAGGAACATAATACATTTCATCTTCCCCTAATGCCAGACCAGCTCCATAGACACCTTCTTTATCCCAGAGAAGCGCTATTCCCACAGCTTCTGCCTGTCCCGCTTTTTCAAAAAGTGCCTCACAGCCCTCCAGATCATTGCAGATGAAAAAATCCTGTTCTATTGTATTTTCATTCACTTCAGCCGGATCAAATTTCATCAGAAAATTCCGGAAATCCAATTTTCTGCATAGCTCGTAGGCTTCCTTTGTAAAAATATTTCCTAACTGGAATTTCTCCTGTTCAAATTCTATGGGGCTGTTTGTACAAATAGTTGCAAGCTCCTTACTCAGCTGGGCCATCTGGTAATTTTCCCTCAAAGATTCTCTGGCCCGCTTTTGTGAAATCTCTTCCACATGGGAAAAAGCATTTTCTATGGAGCCATATTCTGCAAGCAGCCTGGTGGCTGTCTTCTCTCCGACACCTGGAATTCCAGGAATATTGTCGGCAGCATCACCCATAAGAGCCTTTAATTCTATAACCTGGGCAGGAGTAACCAGATACCGCTCCTGCACCTGGTCTTCCTTATAGTCTTCTATAACAGTCTGCCCTTTTGCAGTCCTTGGCAGACGGATCATGGTTTTCTTAGTCGCCAGCTGTAAAAGATCACGGTCACCGGAAAGAATGATTACATCCATACCTTTTTCTTCACCTTTTTTCGCCAGCGTACCAAGAATATCGTCTGCTTCAAAGCCTGCAAGGGAAACTGTGGCGATTTCCATCTTTTCAAGCATCTCTTTCAAGAGCGGAATCTGTTCCTTTAGTTCCTGAGGCATGGGCTTACGTGTACCTTTGTATTCTGGGTATTTCGCATGGCGAAAAGTCGGCTCACTTCTGTCAAATGCCACTGCCAGATATTCCGGTTTCTCTTCTCCCAGCACTTTAAACAGGATATTTAAAAAGCCATAGACAGCACCTGTATGCAGACCTTCTGAATTAGTCAGATCCGGAAGTCCGTAAAATGCCCTGTTTAAAATACTGTGACCATCTATCAGTAAAATTTTCTCACACATATAAGCCTCCTGTACCGTGTTTCCTATAATACCTGCATAATAATATAAATCAAAAATCCACCCAGTCCAGCAATCAACGCACAGAATCCCATTCCACTCAGCGCGCGGCGGAATCTCATCTTCAGTATATAATGCTTGGATTTACGAATATCTTCTTCCAGAAGCTCCCGAAGATCCAATGAGGAATCTCTGCTCTCCTCATCCAGCTGCTGCATGGCAGCATGAACAATAAAATAAGTTTCCAGCTCGTCGTAACAGGACGGACAATTTTCCACATGTTCCAGAAAATCCTCCAGTTCATCTACAGATAAATCATGCTCAATGTATCGGTTTACCATACTCTCTGCTGTCTGACAATTCATGGAAACACTCCTCCCTTTTGCAGCCCATATTTGTTATTATATCCGAATCTTCCCCAAAACACAAGAGACAGCAGATGTTTGACCGGATACTCTTTAAGCAGACAAGGGAAATAACCAAAATCTGTTTAAAGGGCATCTGATCTTTTTCTGCTGTCCCTTATTTTATATATCCGGCAATGCGGTTCTTTTTATTGCCGCAAAGTCCGGTCAAATATTACAAAAATGCTCTTTTTACTCTGCACTGGCTGTAAGAGACTTCGGCGGATCATTTAAAATCTTCATAAATTCCTCGCCTGTGATTGTTTCATGCTCATACAGATATTTTGCAAGTTCATGAAGCTTCTCAATATTATCCTCAAGAATCTTATAGGCCTTCTCATGCTGTCTTCGTACCAGCTCTACTACCTTTTTGTCCAGAAGCGTCTGTGTCTCAAAGGAGCAGCTAAGACTTGAATCACCACCCAGATACTGATTGCTCATACTTTCCATCGCAACCATATCGAACTCATCGCTCATGCCATAGCGTGAAATCATGCCTCTGGCAATCTTGGTAGCCTGCTCGATATCATTCGACGCGCCAGTTGTAACACTGTGGAAAATCAGTTCTTCAGCAGCACGGCCCCCAGTAAATGTAGCAATCTTATTCTCCAGTTCTTCCTTTGACATCAGGAAGTGCTCCTGCTCATCCACCTGCATGGTGTATCCAAGAGCGCCTGAGGTACGGGGAATAATGGTAATCTTATGAACCGGAGCAGAATCCGTCTGTTTCGCCGCCACAAGTGCATGTCCCACCTCATGATAGGATACGATCAGCTTCTCCTTATTGGAAAGCACCCGGTTTTTCTTCTGGTAACCAGCGATAACAACCTCTATACTCTCCTCAAAATCAGCTTGCGTAGCAAACTTCCTGCCATCACGGACAGCACGAAGAGCCGCCTCATTTACAATATTGGCAAGCTCTGCACCGGAAGCGCCGGCTGCTGCCTTGGCAATTTCATCGAAACGGACACTGTCTGCGATTTTGATCTTTCTGGCATGGACTTTCAGGATTTCCTCACGTCCTTTCAGATCCGGAAGTTCTACCGGAATACGTCTGTCAAAACGCCCCGGACGCAGGAGGGCCGGATCCAGGGAATCTGGACGGTTGGTAGCAGCCAGGATTACAACTCCCTTGGAGCCGTCAAATCCATCCATCTCTGTAAGCAGCTGGTTTAATGTCTGCTCACGTTCATCGTTTCCACCTGTGAAGCTTCCGCTGTCACGTTTCTTACCAATGGTATCAATCTCATCAATAAATACAATACAAGGTGCCTTCTCATTTGCCTGCTTAAACAGATCACGAACCTTGGCAGCACCCATGCCCACAAACATTTCCACAAATTCTGAACCGGAAATAGAGAAAAACGGTACTTCTGCTTCTCCTGCAACTGCCTTGGCAAGCAATGTCTTACCTGTACCTGGAGGGCCTACAAGAAGGGCGCCTTTGGGCATGGATGCTCCAATCTCCGTGTATTTCTGCGGATTATGAAGATAATCTACAATTTCCGTAAGAAGCTCTTTCGCCTCGTCCTCACCTGCCACATCTGTAAATTTAATTCCTGTAGAAGACTTCACATATACTTTGGCATTGCTTTTTCCAAAGGACATTGCTCCGCCAGGACCACCGCCCATAGAGCTCATCATCTTCTTACTCAGCCATCTTCCAAGGAAAACAAAGATTACGATTGGGATCACATATCCGATCACCAGACTGAGTAAGATGGACTGCTTCTGAGGCTCCACTGCTTCCATACTGGTTCCGGCTTCATAAAGGCGGCTTACAAGGTCCGGATCATCCATGCGTACAGTCTTGCACACCACGTCCTCGCCGTTCTTTCTCACTATATAATAGATATAATCGTCCTGCACCTCTGCCTTAGATACATTTCCACGCTCTACATTGCTGAGGAATGTACTGTAGTCGGTTTTCTCTACAGAGCGTTCCTGCATGGCTGGAATGGCAAATATGTTCAGGAAAAGGATCACCACAACCGCTATCAGTGCAAAAATGTACAATGGCCGGTTCTCTGGTTTTTTATGGTCAATATTCATTGGCATTTCCTCCATTTTCTGTCAACTGTTAAATACTTTAGCATTTCCATGTATGAATATCAATATTCTGCCTCGAAAATTTATAAACTTTTCATAATTTCATCTTTACTTTATTTTTATAATGTGCTATTATATCAATTGTTCAACCGCCGGCATGTCGGAATGGCAGACGAGGCAGACTCAAAATCTGTTGTAGGCAACTACGTGTGGGTTCAAGTCCCACTGCCGGCATTTTTAACACTTCATAAGTTATATAAATCCCGTCAAGTCCTTGATTTTGCGGGATTTTTTGTTGCTCAGAATTTCAAAAAATGTCAAGGATTGTCAAAAATCTGCCCCGCATTTACCTCGCGGGTTCATACTTTTGACCATCTATCCCAAACTGTTCCGAAGAAATTCTTTCTATATAGCAAAAGAGGATCCGCCAGCAACTCAGCGGTTCCTCTTTTCATTTACACAGTCTGCAAGCCAAACGCATCAAACTGTTTTTATTTTACTCATAAGTAATTACGCCCGGTCTTCATCCTCCAGCATTTTCTCAAAAATCGGGAAGCAGTCGAAAGTTGCAAAGTAATCTCTTGGGGTCTCGGCGCGACGGATCATATCGAAGCTTCCATCTTCGTGAAGAAGGATCTCCGCAGATTTCAATTTACCATTGTAATTATATCCCATGGAAAAACCATGTGCGCCAGTATCATGAATCACCAGATAATCTCCCATATCAATCTTCGGAAGATAACGGTCAATTGCAAACTTATCATTATTCTCGCAAAGAGATCCTGTGATATCATACAGGTGATCGCAAACCTGATCCTCTTTTCCAAGAACAGTAATATGATGATAAGCACCGTACATAGCCGGCCGCATAAGGTTTACTGCACAGGAGTCCACACCGATATACTCTTTGTGAGTGTGCTTCTCATGAATCGCTTTTGTTACCAGGCAGCCATAAGGTCCCATCATGAATCGTCCAAGCTCTGTATAAATAGCTACATCTCCCATTCCTTCCGGAACCAGAACTTCTTCATATACCTTGCGTACACCTTCTCCAATTGCACGAATATCGTTTGGAGTCTGCTCCGGGCGATAAGGAATACCAATACCACCGGAAAGATTGATGAATTTAATATGCGCCCCAGTCTCCTTCTGAAGCTTCACAGCAAGTTCAAACATAACCTTCGCAAGCATCGGGTAGTAATCGTTCGTCACTGTATTGCTGGCAAGAAATGCATGAATTCCAAACTCCCTGGCGCCCTTACTCTTCAGGATACGAAATGCATCAAAAATCTGCTCCGTAGTCATGCCATATTTTGCATCCCCAGGATTATCCATAATATCATTGCTGATCTTGAACACTCCACCAGGATTATAACGGCAGCTAATGATCTCCGGAATCTTTCCAACAGCTTTCTCTACACTCTCAATATGAGTGATGTCATCAAGATTGATAATTCCACCGATCTCATCTGCATATTTAAACTCTTTATCCGGAGTGTCATTAGAGGAAAACATAATGTCTCCCTTCTTGCATCCGATAGCTTTGGAAAGCATCAGTTCTGTCATGGATGAGCAGTCACATCCGCAGCCATATTCCTGCAGAATCTTGATCAGAAACGGGTTCGGGGTTGCCTTTACTGCAAAAAACTCCTTAAAGCCCTTGTTCCATGCAAAAGCTTCCTTTAAAGCCTGTGCATTTTCCCGGATGCCCTTCTCATCATAAAGATGAAATGGGGTGGGATATTTTTCGGCAATTTCCTGTACCTTCTCCAGTGTTACAAAAGGTGTCTTTTTCATAATAGTTTCTCCTCGTTTGTAAAATACAGCACTCGCTGCGCTTAAAAAGTAATTTTTCTATTGCAACAAATCAGATCATGTGACAGCTTTATTTGGCTTCAATCACATGCAGCATATTTGTTACAGCACCTTCCCGGGTCATATTGGTAGCAGGATCTCCAACCGTAAATACGATCAGGTCTCCTTTCTTTGCAAGCCGCTTTCTGCGGACAACGCTCATGGCCTGGGAAATAATGTGCTCTGTAGAATCCTTCTCGTATCCTTTCAGCGGTGTAACGCCCCATACAAGCTGAAGTCTATGCAGAATCGTATCATTGGGAGTGACAGCATAAATAGGAGCTTCCGGCCGGAAATTGGAAATCAGTCTGGCTGTTCTTCCTCCAAAGGTAGGAGTCACAATGGCCTTGGCCTTCAGATCTCTTGCAGTCTGCACTGCAGCCAGTCCCACAGCACTGGACACTCTGCTCTCACCACACATATTGCGGTTATGGGTATAATCCTCATAATTCAGGTGAGGCTCTGTGGTCTGTGCAATCTCCACCATCATCTTCAGTGCTTCCAGCGGATATTTACCAGCTGCAGTTTCACCGGAAAGCATGATCGCATCTGTACCGTCGTAAATAGCATTGGCAACGTCTGCCACCTCAGCTCTTGTAGGACGTGGATTACGGATCATGGAATCCAGCATCTGGGTAGCAGTAATAACCGGAACATAGTTCTCATTGCACTTGCGGATGATCATTTTCTGGATATAAGGAACCTCACTTGGAGGAATCTCCACGCCAAGATCGCCTCTGGCAACCATAATACCATCTGCGGCCTTGATGATCTCATCAATATTTTCAACACCTTCGGCATTCTCGATTTTGGCAATGATTCCAATATCATGTCCGCCATTTTCATCTAAAAGCTGACGGATTTCTTTAATCGCTTTTGCGTCACGTACAAAAGAAGCTGCAATATAATCAAACTCCTGTGTAATTCCAAACAGAATATCCTCTTTGTCCTGCTCTGTAATTCCCGGAAGCTTCACTTTCACATAAGGGACGTTGATTCCTTTGCGCTCTCCAAGCTCGCCGCCGTTTAAGACACGACAGACAATATCCCCATTCTTAATATTCTCAATCTCCAGTTCGATCAGACCATCATCAATCAGGATTTTACCGCCTTTTTTCACATCTTTGTAAAGATTTTCATATGTGATGGCGACTCTGGTCTCATCTCCCTCTATATCACCGGTAGTAAGTGTAAATTCGCTTCCAGCCTCCAATGTAATCTTCTTATGATCCTTAAGAAGCTTGGTACGGATCTCCGGTCCCTTTGTATCAAGAAGCAGGGCAACCGGAATATTCAGTTCTTCCCGTAGGTTTTTGACCATGTCTACTCTTCCCCTGTGTTCTTCATGAGAACCATGGGAAAAATTAAAACGTGCAATATCCATTCCGGCACGCATCATAGCTCTTAAAGTATTTTTCTTACTGGATGCTGGTCCCATAGTACAGATAATTTTTGTTCTCTTCATAAGCAGTCTTTCCCTCTGTCTTTTCAGTCATTTGCTGGCTGCTGCCCACATCGTTCACAGCAGCCATGCAATGTTACCGGTTAACAATTACATTAATTTCATTTCACATGTGTATGTGTAAAAAGATGGTCCTGGCAATACTCATAATTTCCATTGCATCTGGAACAAAAACGAAATTCCAGATTAGGATCATCAAGCTCAGTACGTCCGCAAATCGCGCATTTGTGCTTGGTCACACTGCCGCTGCCTGATTTCATACGTCCCTGGGGTTCCATTGCTCTGCGGAATTCATTTCTTCTGTGGACCTCCTTCGGGTTATACCGGCTGAAATCCTTTGTTCCAAAGTAAAAAATAATGAAATTCAACAGAGAAGCCACAATCGGGATCACCAAATACCATGCACCTGCCATAATGTACTGAATCATTTCATATACAACGATCACCACATAAAAAATTGCCATCCACTTCATCTTCACCGGAATGATAAACATAAGCAGAACCTGCATATCCGGATAACACATTGCATATGCAAGGAATGTGGACAGACTGATATAGTAAGTAGAAAATACGTTTCCTACCAGAACATTTCCTCCGAGAAGGAAATACAGAATGAACGCTCCCAAAATTGTAAATATCACGCCCGAAAGAATATACAACGTATATTTAAAAGTTCCAATCGTCCGCTCCAGAGAAGTTCCAATTGGATAATAAAAGAACAGAACTGCAATTGCAAACCATAATACTCCGGAAGTGCTCGGTGGATACAGTACCCAGGTCACTAGTCTCCATACCTGTCCCCGCAGAATATACGCTGGTTCCAGGCTCAGCCAGTTCAGTATGCCTGGATTCACGATCATCAGTGCATAACCGATCACATAGCATACAATCATGTAAATTGTGAGATTGGGAATACCAAATCTTCCAAATTTTCGTTCCAGCTTATCAATAAATTTCATGTAATCCTCCTATTCAGAAAAATTTCTTCTTGGACAGAATCACAGCTGCCACAATACTCACCAGTATGGACAGCAATATCACCACTAAAAATCCCCATTTGTCAGCAGAAAACGGCATTCCCGAAGGGCTCAGGTTCATTCCATATGCACTGAACACAATAGTGGGAATACTCATTACAATCGTGATAACGGACAAAACCTTCATAACCACATTCAGGTTATTGGAAATAACCGAGGCAAAAGTCCCCATCATGCTGCTTAAGATACCGCTGTATATATTGGCCATCTCGATTGCCTGTTTATTCTCAATGATAACATCTTCCAGAAGATCCGTATCCTCCGGGTACTGCTTAATGCTCTCTACCTTCAGAAGCTTCTCCAGTACTACCTCGTTCGACCGAAGAGATGTAGTAAAATAAACCAGGGATTTCTCCAGTTCCAACAGTTCCATTAGTTCCTGATTACGGGTGGACATGTGGAGCTTCTCCTCCACCTGTTCACTTTTCTTATCTATAATACGCAGATAATGCAGGTACATAGTGGCATTGCGGTACAGGATCTGCAAAATGAATCTGGTTTTCATATAGGTAAAGAAATTACGTACTCTTCCCTCCATAAACCGGGTAAGCACCTGGGTATCCTCCAGACATACGGTAAAAATCATCTTCTTGGTAACAATAATACCAAGAGGGATAGTGCCATACCAGTCCTTGTCATTGCGTTCCTCGATCATAGGAACATCTACCAGGATCAGTGTATAATTATCTTCCACTTCAATACGAGAACGCTCTTCCTCATCCAGAGGAGCGCGAAGATCATCTACTTCGATTCCGAATCTTTCGGACATCTCAAAGATCTCAGTTGCAGTGGGATTGGTCATTGCAATCCAACAATCCTCCTGTGGCTCCTGAATCTCATGGATCGCACCCTCTATTGTCTTAAAAATCCTTACCACAAGCTGCACTCCTTCCAATCTCTTGCTTCTGTATAAAAACCAGCTGTCCCACTTTTCTGTCAGACAGGGCTCCTATCCTCAAAAATACACGCTTAATTATAATTTCTACAGGAAATTTTGTCAATTCTAATAGATTCGGTTTACAAATTTTTTGCATTTCGCTATAATGTCTTTAACATCACATTCATACTTTAATTCGGCACAGCAGTTTTCCCTCCACAACTGGCGATTGCTGCAGTCCGAAGAAGAAAGGATTTATGCCTATGAGTCAGTCAACATTTGGAAAAAAATTTACGGTAACTACCTGGGGAGAGTCCCACGGCAAGGCACTGGGCACCGTTGTAGATGGCGTTCCGGCAGGACTTTTCCTTACGGAGGCAGATATACAGGCTTATCTGGACAGAAGGAAGCCTGGCCAAAGCCGTTACACCACTGCCCGAAATGAAGGAGATGAAGTCGAAATCCTTTCCGGAGTCTTTGAGGGACAGACCACTGGCACCCCCATTTCCATGATCGTGCGGAACAAAGACCAACGTTCCCGGGATTACGGAAATATCGCGCAGACCTATCGTCCTGGACATGCAGATTTTGGGTTTGACAGTAAATATGGTTTTCGCGACTACAGAGGCGGTGGACGTTCCTCTGGACGTGAGACCATCGGCCGAGTTGCCGCAGGAGCCATTGCAGCCAGGATTCTGAAAGAACTTGGTATTACCCTGCAGGCCTACACCAGTTCCATCGGACCAGTCTCCTGCCACAGCTACCACCCTGAAATAATACCGGAAAACTCTTTCTATATGCCAGATATGGTTGCCGCAGAAAAAGCAGCCAAGTATCTGGAGAAATGCATGAAAGAGGAGGACAGTGCAGGCGGTGTTGTCGAGTGCCGTATAAGCGGCGTTCCTGCTGGCATTGGAGATCCTGTATTTGGAAAACTAGATGCAGCTTTTGCCCAGGCACTGATGTCTATTGGCGCCGTAAAAGCAGTGGAAATCGGCGATGGTGTAAAGGTTTCCACCATGAAGGGTTCCGAAAACAATGATGGCTTCCACATGGAAAATGGCAGAATTGTAAAGACCACCAACCACTCTGGAGGCATTTTAGGCGGAATCAGTGACGGCGGTGAAATTCTCCTCCGCGCCCACATCAAACCAACCCCATCCATTGCACAGCCTCAGCAGACTGTTACCACTACCGGCGAGAACACCTCCATCGAAATCAAAGGCCGCCATGATCCGGTAATCGTCCCCCGTGCCGTTGTAGTAGTAGAATCCATGGCCGCCATCACACTGGTAGATGCTATGTTTTCTAATATGAGCGCACGGATGGATTATGTGAAGGATTTTTATCTGTAGATTACGAAAAAAACGTCGTTAAAAATTTTTCCAGCAAGTAATAACAGTCTCCAATGCCATTATCAAAGGTAATTTGGAATTTCATAATGAGGAGGACCAATATGCAAATTGCAGTTTATGGAAAGGGAGGGATTGGGAAATCCACAATAAGTGCGAATCTGACCGCAGCCTTAGCAGTCTGCAACAGTAAAGTACTTCAAATAGGATGTGATCCCAAGCACGACTCAACCCGTCTTCTACACCATGGGCAAAAAATCACAACTATCCTCGATTATCTTCTAAACACTCCTGAAGATGAACAAAACCTGGCAGATGTATTAATACCAGGTTTTCTTGACACTGGTTGCATAGAAGCAGGCGGTCCCAGACCAGGAATGGGCTGTGCAGGCCGGGGAATTCTGACTGCATTTGATTTTTTAAACAAATACCACGCCATAGAAAAATATGACCAGGTCATATATGATGTATTAGGAGATGTTGTCTGTGGCGGTTTTGCGGTTCCTGTCCGCAAACAATATGCCGATGCAGTAGTTCTTGTAACAAGTGGGGAATCTATGTCTATTTATGCTGCAAATAACATTCTGTGCGGAATAAAGAATCTTAATCCCCAGGGCAGACAGATTGCCGGGATCATCTATAACAGCCGCGGAGTCGGTGATGATCGCAAATATGTAGAAGACTTTACCAATGCTGTCAATCTTCCAATTCTTGCAGAAATTCCCAGAAGTAATCTTTTTACCCAGGCAGAAAAAGAAGCAATGACTCTGGTTGAAAAATCCCCCAAAAGTGCCGAAGCTAATATTTTTCTGGAGCTTGCACAAAAATTACAAACGCAGCCTGTTCTTTATGCCGCTGCCCCTTTATCTGAAGAGCAGATGGAGCTTTTTATGCGTGGGGAAAGACTATCCCACACTACCACTACAATTTCCAAACATACATCTGCTCCCGTGATTACTGCTGTTCCCGCACAACCTTCTGCCACGAAAAAGAGAGCTTTATCTGATCCTTTTAGCAGAGTTCCGCTATATGGCTGTGCTTATCGTGGTGCTATCGATCTGGCGGTTCATATCAAAGATGCCGCAATTCTCGGACATGCTCCCAAAAGCTGCACCTGGTATGCCATTAACGGTTTTACCAGCTACGGACGAAGAGGATTGTATGAACGCGGAATCCTTTACCCGGCCTTTGTTCCAAGACAGTTTGAGAATACTGATATCACCATAAACGAAGCCGTATACGGTGGTGTAGAACAGACACGGCGTAAAGCTTTTCAAATGGTGAAACGCGGAATCCGCAATATTATCACTGTCACTTCCTGTATTCCAGGCATGAGTGGCGATGACCTGGTTCCACTTCAAAAAGAATTAAAAAGTCTTGGTGTCGATATGTATATTATTCATACTGACGGAATCGAAGCCGGTGACTATAACGAAGGAATGGCACTTTGCTACAAAACGCTTGCTCTTCAAGCTGTTGATCCGAACGTAAAGCCAGAACCTGATTGCATCAATCTTGTCTATGAACATACAATTTCTTCTCAGACAGATCGTACTTTTATGAATCTGCAGGAAATATTTAAAAGAATAGGAATCCGAATCAACTGTCGCTTTATCTGCGCAGAATCAATGGAGAACATCCATAATTTTTTAAAAGCGCCTTATTCGATCATGGCACGCTATGATAAACTAGGACATGAACTGCAAAAAATATTTGAAGAAAAATATGGTTGCCGTTTTCTTTGCAACGAGCTTCCCAGGGGATTTTCCCAAACAGCCTCCTGGCTTCGCAAAATAGGAAAACTTTATGGAAAAGAAAAAGAAACAGAACAGGTAATTTTAGAAAACCGCATTCAATACACCCAAACTATTAACAACCTCAAACTTTTGTATAAAGGGAAAAAAGTGATTTTATTCTTAAAGAACAATAGCATTGATTGGATTCTTGAATTGGCTCATGATCTGGATTTGGATGTATTGGATTCTATCCTTATCGGAAGTAAAGAAGACAGCGTTGCAGATTGGAAGCATCAATTCTCAGCGGACTGGGAAAATGCACAAAATACATTATTTACTTCTATTGCAAAACAAAAGCCAGATCTTATTATCCTGAATGATTTTATGGGACAGACTTTCATACTTGATGAAATCTGCACCGTAAATCTTGCACGGGATATCAGCACAGGTTTCTTTACTGGAACAGATTGTGCTGCAAAATGGATCCGTTTATTTGAAAACACTTTGGAAGGACGATGGAAAAATGACAAATCATTATTTGAGAAACGCTGTCCCTGATCACATTGCGGGTGTTATCTCTGCATGCGAAGGGATCCAAAACAACCTGGTTCTCCTAAATGGTCCTATTGGCTGTAAAACCTACTATACCTTTAGTGGTGTTGATTCTTTGATTCGAAGATCCAATCTATGGACTCTTGGTGATGAGCTTCGACTGGAAGATGCTATGGATGACCGGTTGCTTCGCAGCCAGTTTTGCATCGGCAGTCCTCGCATACCAGCTACCAATCTCCGCTATTCTGATTACATTTTCGGGACCGCCGAACAACTTCATCGCGCATTAAACGATCTGTTTTCAGAAAGAAGTTATGACTTATTCACAGTAATCCAGACTCCCGGTACTTCTCTCCTCGGCGAAGCACTGGAGCCGGAACTGGATGCCATCAGCAAAGAATTTGGAATTCCACACCTTTTTATCGAATCCCCTGGCTTATCAGAAAATTCTATGATCGGATACGACGAAGCAACCGTTCGCCTGATGGAATTGTTATGTGATAAACCTTGCACCAATAAAAAAGCCTCCAAAATTCCATCTATTAACCTTTTTGGTTTTGATGCACATGAGAAATTCCCGGAAGGCGGTTTAAAGGAAATCACCAAATTACTGAAGCTTTGCGGAATCTCTGTTCATGTAGCAGCTGGTATGAATTGTCCCATAACTGATTTTCGTACAATTGCTCAGGCAGACGCCAATATTATACTCTGCCCGGAGCGTTGTAAAAAAACAGCCGAATATCTCCGCAGCCATTTTCCCATACCAGTTTACGAGACCGGAGGAATGCCAATCGGTTTTGACCTCACCGAAGAATTTGTCCGGGGGATTTCCTCTTTGCTCGGAACAAATTGTGAACCTGCATTAGATTATATTGAAGAAAGCCGTTCGCGCGCTTTCTATTTCATTGCACATAATATGGGAAATAAAGGCTTCCCAAAGGATCTTCGCTATGCCGCAGAAGGCGAACCATCCGTTCTAAGAGGATATGTGGATTATCTTTCCGGTTATTTAGGCATTAAGCCCAAAGTCATCCATCCACTTTATTTACAATGCCACACGGAAAATCTGATTCAGGAAAAGCTTCATGAGCTTCATTGTGAAGACGCACTGGAACAGGATATTGCCTCTGTAAATAATGTTATCCTTCTTGCTGGTGCAAACACAATCGTAGAATTGAACACTTACAGCGACAACATTTTTGGCATTGAAACTGCCAATCCAGGTTCCGGATATATCCATGTCATTCCCAAAACTTACGTTGGATGTACAGGTGCTCTATATCTTCTGGAACAAATCTTAAATGGTACAAAACTGCTTCGAGCATGGAATTAACTTTATTCCACCTCAAAAAAGCTGCCTGGCATCTACCAGACAGCTTTTACTGCTCAGAGCAGTATTTTATTTCATAAATTGAAAACAGGCAACCTTATGTCCTGGCTCAATCTCCTGCAAAAGAGGCAGTTCTTCTTTACATTTCTCCCTGCACCAGTTGCAGCGCCCGGCAAAAGCACAGCCCTTTTGCACTTCAAGAGGACTTGGAGGCTCTCCCTTTGCAGCTGCAATTTTCTCATTCTGATCGCAATATACATCAAAAACAGAACCAAGCAGCATTTTCGTATATGGATGTACTGCTTTTGCAGCAAGCGTCTCACTCTCCAGAATTTCCACAATTCTTCCCAGATACATAACTGCGATTCTCTGACTTACACTCCTTACCAGTGCCAGGTCATGCCCAATAAACAGACAGCTGATCTGCTTTTCTTCCACCAGCTTTACCAGCAGCTTCGCAATCTGGTTCTGTATGGAAACATCCAGTGCACCTGTCGCTTCATCACAGATCAGTAGTTTAGGCTGAATAGAAATGGCCCTGGCAATAGCCACACGCTGCAGCTGACCACCCGAAAGCTCATGTGGATAACGATTCACAAAATCTTCCGGAAGACCTACTTCCAGAAGCAGTTTGCGCGCTTCCTTAAGACCATTTTCTTTACTGATCCCATCAAAGTTTCTCCTGGATTCCATAAGATAAGTGCCAACTTTCATTCTTGGACTGAATGAACTTAAAGGATCCTGGAAAACCATCTGAATGTTTCGGCGGAAACGTCTTTTTTCACTGCCCTTCAGGTTCATGTAAGCTTCCCCTTCCAGCAGTACTTCTCCACCCGAAACAGGTATGATACCGGCAATCATTCTCGCCACTGTACTTTTCCCGCATCCACTTTCACCCACAATCCCCAGGCATTCACCTTTTTTGAGGGAAAAACTAACATCACTTACTGCATATAATTTTTCTTTTTTCACTGGAAATGTCTTATTCAGATTTTTAATTTCCAGGAGAATCGTATCATTTTGCAAATCGTTTTCCCTCCAGCCTTGGCACTGCCGCCAGAAGTTTTTTGGTATATTCGTGCTTCGGATGAAAGATCACATCATCTCTTTTTCCAAATTCCACCAGCTCACCCTTGCACATCACACCGATCTTATCTGAAATGTAAGAAGCAACTCCCATGTTATGTGTCACAAGAATAATTGCAGTTTCATACTGCTCCCGAAGCTTCTTCATTTCTCGTACCACTTCTGCCTGAATTGTCACATCCAATGCAGAAGTAGGCTCATCTGCAAGAAGAAGTCTTGGTCTTGCAGTCATTGACATTGCAATTCCAACACGCTGTTTCATCCCGCCGGAAAGCTCAAAAGGATAAGATACCATTACACGTTCCGGATCTGTCAGATGCATTTTTGCCAGCATTTCTTTTTCCAGTGACCGACAGTCAGCCTTTGCCATTTTCCTGTGCGCCAGAATAGATTCCCGATATTGAGACTCTACAATCCGTATGGGATCCAATGATGCTCCAACATCCTGAAAGATCATTGCAATTTCCGTTCCCCGGAGCTTTTGTAAAGACGTCTCATCTAATTCCAAAATATTTTTTCCCTGAAATAAGATTTTCCCCTCTGTCACTGTCCCGCCAGGAGGTAAAATTCCGAGAATAGCACGAATTAAAGTTGTTTTTCCACTTCCACTTTCACCTACGATACTGACGATTTCCTGCTCTCCTACAGAAAGAGAAACATGCTCTACTGCCGCTTCCTGCTCCTGATAGCGAATCGTACAGTTCTCAATATTCAGAATATCCATAATTATTCAGCTAATGTCCACTTGTTTGTTACAAGATAATAGTCAATTGGGAATACTGTTACATTCTCAAGTTTACTGTTTACAAGAGTCACGTTATCATTTGCATACATCCAGATTGCCGGGGCATCATCTGCCAGGATCTGCTGGGCTTCTACAAATGCGCTTACACGGTCCTCCTGAGTAAATGCAGCATCCAGTTTATCCAGAACAGACTGGAATTCATCACTGTGATATCCGCTGTAATTGTCACTTCCTCCATCAGACCAGCGGTTCATAAGATATTTCTGACCATCACCAGCATTTACAGTCTGCCAGTTTGGAGATACCAGCATATCGAAATCACCAGAAGCACGTTTGTCACTTACATTCTCCAGCATTTCAATCTGTACATCAACTCCGATCTGCTTCCACATATCCTGTAAAGTCTCACTTACTGCTGTTGAAGAACCATTGGCAATAGAAATTGTAAGGGACAGATTCTCTCCATCCTTATCCACAATTCCATCTCCGTCAGAATCGCTGTAGCCTGCTGCCTCAAGGCATTCTTTTGCCTTATCCAGATCATAAACCTGTCCGTTTACATCTTCAGAATCGTATCCTACAGATGGCGGGAATGCTGTGCTGATTGGAGAAGAATAACCATTTCCTGCTACCTGTGCTACAACATCACGATCTACTGCATAGGACAGTGCAAGACGAAGGTTCTTATCAGAAAGGGGATTTCCCTCGCGGCAGTTTAATTCGAAATCATTCTCTCTTGTTCCGGTTACTTTTACAATGTTGATATCGTCATTATTTTCCACACGATTAAGAGCTGTTGCATCCGGTCCCTGTGCAAGGTCAATATCTCCGGAAAGCATTGCATCTACCTTTGTATCACTTCCGATATTCTTTACAGTAATGCTCTTGATTTCCGGTGCTCCATCCCAGTAGTTCTCATTTGCCACAAGCTCAATCTTCTCTTCAGATACATACTCAGACACTGCATAAGGTCCTGTACAGATTGGCATAGTATCATAATTGCTTGTATCAGCTGTGGTGTCTACAATAACTGTCATCGGCTCTGTAAGCTGTGAAACAAAAGCACTGTATGCACCATCTGTAGTAAATACTACATTCTCTCCATCTACTTCGATGTTTGCAATTTTAAGATCTCCTCCACGAGAGTTATTATCAATAGATCTCTGGATAGAATCCTTTACGATCTCTGGTGTCAGCTCGGTACCATTGCTGAATTTTACTCCCTGGCGGATATGAAAACGATAAGTTGTATCATCAACCTGCTCCCACTCATCAGCTAACTGTCCTACAATTTCCATATTTTCATTTACAGTCACAAGAGTTTCTCCTACACCACAGCGTGTAAGATTCCATCCGCACCAGTCTGTTGCAGGATCCATGCCTTCGATGTAGGTGAAAAGTGCCAGATTAATGTGACTGTCATTTTCGGCTGCAAATGTAGTAACACCGCTTCCTATTACGCTGCATGCCATAATTCCTGCAAACAATAAAGATACTAACCGTTTTCTCATTTTTTATTTCTCCTCCTGTTGTTAAACTATAATCTATGTTCAACTCTTTATTTTAAAGAGTAAACATTCTTAATTTTTTCTTTTCGGATTCATCAGATCCTGAATACTGTCTCCAAGTAAATTAAATATGATTGCATTTATTAAAATAACAATACCAGGTGCCATAAGCATCCAGGGTGCCGAATACATATAGTCTTTTCCCTCAGACAGCATATATCCCCACTCCGGTGTAGGTGGCTGGGAACCAAGCCCCAGCAGGGAAAGACCTGCAATGGTCAAAAGTTTACTTCCAATATCCTGCGTAATATTTACTAACAGCGAAGGCATGACATTTGGAATAATATAACCTGTCATAATCCGGAAATTATTAGCGCCTCCCAGTCTTGCCAGCTCTATATATGTATTATTTTTTATGGAAAGCACTAATGACCGGCTAATTCTTGCATAATAAGTCCATCCTGTTATGGTCATTGCCAAAATCAGATTTGGAAGTCCTGTACCAAGAAAGCTTACAAGTGCAATTGTAAAAATGGAACCAGGAAAGGCCATCAGCATGTCAGATAAACGCATTAAAACAGCATCAAAAGCGCCTCCCCAGAAGCCTGCTATTGTCCCGATAAGAATTCCTACAACGGAAATGATCGCTGTCACAACAAATGCGATCAAAAGTGATGTTTTTCCTCCGTAAAGAATTCTCGAAAATATATCCCTTCCCATCTGATCAGTTCCCATGAGATACTGTTTGCATGGCGCTTTCAGAAGGTCTGTATAGTGTGTTTCCAACGGATCATAAGGTGCAAATTTTCCCGCGAACAATGCAAATAATAAGAAAAGCACTGCAAATGCCATTATAATCACAAAACGAATCCATAATTTTTTCTTACTCTTCATGTTGCAGGGCTCCTCTTCTAATTCTTGGATCAAGCCACTGGTAAGATATATCTACCAAAAGATTCACCAGTACATAAATACATCCCATCCACATAACATATCCCTGGATCAGCTGGTAATCTCTGCCGGAAATCGCAGCCACTGCTGCGCTGCCGATTCCATTCCAGCTAAAGACCGTTTCAACGATCATTGTTCCACCAAGTAATCCTCCAAATGACATGCCGAGCATTGTCACTACAGTAAGCAGGGAATTTGGCAGCACATGAAAGAAAATTGTACGAAACCTTCCAATTCCCCTTGCTTGACAGCCATTTATATATTCCTCATTCATCTGCTCGACCATTACCGCCCTGATCCGTCTTATGTAGTACGCACTCATGCTTAACGAAAGTGTTACAGACGGCATGATCAGACTTTTAAAAGAATCTGATCCCCCCACAGGCAGCCAGTGCATCTTAACTGCAAAAAAATAGATCATCATCATACCAACCCAGAAGCTAGGCAGTGAAATTCCAATAAAAGACATAAACCGAATAATATAATCAGCCTTTTTATCCTTATATACTGCTGATAAAATTCCTAACGGAAAAGAAATTAATATCATCAGAATAAACGATGCAACTGCCAGTTTAACCGTATTGGGGAGTTTTCTTCCTAATACCTGGGAAACGGGCTGTGCATATTTTACCGACATTCCGAAATCGCCATGTAACGCACCCTTCAGCCAATTCACATACTGCTCTCCAAAAGATTTGTCTAATCCGTATTTTTCTTCAATCTTTGCAATTACCTCCCGGTCATGACCTGCACCCATAGATTCTGCCAGCTGTTCAGCTGGATTTGACGGCAAAATATATGTAAGTCCAAAGGTCATCAGAGACAGCCCAAACAAAATAATCACAAGTGAAATCAGTCGTTTTATAATCTCTCTTTTCACTTTTTCAGCCTTTCTGTGCTACAATACAAAAACTCATCGGTAAAGGGCTGCCAGATATTTCCACCTGTATTTTATGAAATCCTGTTTCTACAAGTTTATTAAAATCCCAGTCAGGTCGATCTACCTGACTCATTGGCAATTTCTTTGCAATTTCATCCATAATGGAAAAATCTACATTTTCTTTATTATGTCGCGCATGGCACCCTTGTTCTTCTTTTTCATGTCCCCGCTGAAACTCATCATAGGCTTTCTGATACTTATCACTAAAAAAACGGCGATAATAATTTCCATCTTCCAGAATTAGAATTCCATCTTTTTTTAGAACCCTGTACGCTTCCTCATAAGCTTTATCTGCATGCTCCAGGTTCCAGAATACGTTTCTTGATACCACTGCGTCGAAGGAATTATCAGCAAATTCTAAGCTTTGCACATCCATCTGATGAAGTTCTGCTTTAAGTCCTTCTGTCTCCAGATTTCTTCTGACTTCTTCCAGCATTTTTGTGCTATAATCTACCGCAGTCACCTGAAATCCCATCGAAGCAAGCAAAGTGGTAAAAAAGCCAGCGCCACACCCATCATCTAATACATGGCATCCCGTTTTAAGAGAATTTTTGAAAATATTTTCCCATCTCTCTCCAGGTTCTGTTTTTCTTTCTTCCATACTGGCATCTGAAAATCCTCCAGCTCTCATATCCCAATATGACTGAATATTCTTTAACAATTCTGCCATTTGTGTTTATCCTTTCCAATAGCATAAACTTCTGCCAAATCAGGGAATTCATGTAATAAAAGCGTGAAAAAGCCGCTGCTAACGCAGCGGCTTAATGACATAATAATCCTGTTATATAAAACCAACCCCTATACCGTGCCCCGCAGCAAAAGTTCTTCATTCTGGCCGGTATTCTGGCTCCAGTGTCATCATAATGCTTTCCCTTCCCGATAAAAATTCAGTGGTTTCGAAAGCTTACTCAACTGTTACAGCTACGGCATAGCACAGGATTTTCACCTGTTTCCCGTTTGACCTGCTAGAATTTATTTTAATTTCCACCAGGCACCAAAATGGTCGTTTTATTCAATTCTCAACACAACATCGAAAAGTATAATACAGCATTTCCTGTTTGTCAATCAGAATGTATCAGGCCTCTATATCCTTATGAACCATTTATGATAATGTCCTAATATACCACAAAGGAAAATGTCCCAATGTAGTATAATGCTTCCATCAACAG
>NZ_JBCOMJ010000032.1:0-64009 GCF_040924225.1 Ruminococcus sp. RTP21484sp1_RTP21277st1_D2_RTP21277_210401
CCCCACTTTGCGGTATATTTTGCCCGAATTCGGTTGTCGTAGCCCGCTACGACGCCCTCATCCGGACAAAATCTCCCACAAATTGTGACGCACATCTTGCAGAAAGCCTTTTTCAAACACGCTCTAGAGCCTGCATAACGATACGTTCCTGGGTGTAAATTTATTTGGCGATACGCCAAATCGACGAAATGGGATGCATTTCTGAGATTGGATTTGATCATTAAAATAAAACTCAGTACCGAGGAGGAAAACAAATGGCAGAGATTAAAGAAGAGTGTGGTGTCTTCGGAATCTATGACCTGGATGGAAATGATGTGACGTCTTCTATCTACTATGGTCTGACTTCTTTGCAGCACCGTGGTCAGGAAGCCTGTGGCCTGGCAGTATCGGATACTAAGGGACCTATTGGAAATGTTAAGTTTCACAAAGATCTTGGACTGGTAAGCGAGGTGCTTCGCGAGGATACACTCCATAAGATGAGTGGTGATATCGGAATCGGACATGTACGCTATTCCACAACAGGAGCATCCGTTGCAGAGAACGCACAGCCTTTGGTTTTATCTTATGTAAAAGGAAGTCTGGCACTGGCACACAATGGAAACCTTGTTAACACTGGGACACTGAAATGGGAACTGATCCAGAGCGGAGCAGTTTTTCATACCACCACTGACTCAGAAGTGATCGCATTTCATGTAGCCAGAGAGAGGGTACATACCAGCTGTGTAGAGGAAGCGGTTCTGAATACAGCCAGGAAGCTGCAAGGCGCATACGGTCTTGTGATCATGAGTCCCCGTAAGCTGATCGGAGTCCGTGACCCCTATGGCTTAAAGCCTCTCTGCCTTGGAAAAAGGGACAATGCTTACGTGCTGGCTTCTGAGAGCTGTGCACTTACTTCTGTAGGTGCCGAGTTTATCCGTGATATCGAACCTGGTGAGATGATTACGATCAGCCGCAAGGGCGTGAAGTCAGACATGACTCTTGCAGATACTGTGAAAAAACGTGCTCACTGTGTTTTTGAATATATCTATTTTGCAAGACTGGACAGTACCATGGACGGTGTAAAGGTTTATGACGCACGTATACGTGGCGGTAAATCCCTTGCAAAATCTTATCCTGTGGAGGCAGATCTTGTCACCGGCGTTCCGGAATCCGGTCTTCCTGCAGCCAAGGGATTTTCTGAAGAATCTGGTATTCCATTCGGATTTGCATTTTATAAGAACTCTTATATTGGCAGAACTTTTATCAAACCTACTCAGAAGGAGAGAGAATCCAGCGTTCATCTGAAGCTGAGCGTATTGGATGCAGTTGTAAAAGGAAAACGCATTGTGCTTGTGGATGATTCTATTGTCCGTGGAACTACCATAGCAAACCTGATCCGCATGCTGAAAGAAGCAGGCGCTCTTGAAGTGCACGTAAGGATCAGTTCCCCGCCATTTTTACATCCATGCTATTTCGGAACCGATGTGCCAAGCAATGACCAGCTGATCGCAGCACAGCACTCCACAGAAGAAATCTGTAAGATGATAGGGGCCGATTCCCTTGGTTATATGGAGATTGATTATCTGGAGGGCATGGCAGGTGGACTTCCTATTTGTAAGGCATGCTTTGACGGAAAGTATCCGATGGTAATTCCAGATGAGAATAATTTACAAAATGATTTTGAAATTCATAAGATATGAGAGAAATAATTTCGTTTATACAGGTTGTTCCAGAACATTCATAACAATAAAAAAGTGCATAATTACCAAAATACCGATTGCATATTTGTGCAATCGGTATATTTATTTCTGAAATGTTACAAAAAAGTGTATGAGAAAAAACTTGACAAATATGGAGACTTGGTGCATAATTTGCTTCAATCAAAGGAAAGCGTTTTCAAGAGCCTTTGATTTTGATAGAAAAGGAAACTATAATTCCTGTAAAACAGAAAGGGTGATAACGATGTGTCAGAAGCAGATTAAGCTGAATGCGAAGGAAGATGTTCAGGAATTCGTAAGGGCAGCAGGTAAATGTGATTTTGACATAGATGTTTTTTATAACAGAATCATCATTGATGCAAAATCCATTCTGGGAGTTCTGAGCATGGATCTTACAAGGGTTCTTACTGTACAGTGCCATGGCGAGAGCAAGGAATTTAACCGTACATTACAGAAGTTTGCAGTTGCCTGATTAAGCAGTTGTAAACTGGCGCCTTTTAAGGTGTCCATAAAATCGCAAAAAACAGATATTGCCGGGAACGACTTGAAATATGAGACAGCATGGTATCCCGACAGCATCTGTTTTTTTTTATAACTCAAATTGCTATTTAGTGTGTTGAAAGTTGTTCAAGGCGGACGCACTCGGACAATGGTGATTGCTCACTCGCCGGCGCAACGCTCCAGCGAACTAACTGCTAACTGCGACTAAATCGTTCAGGAAAGCCTTCACGATTAAGTCTCCGTAAGCAGTGGATTTCGCCTACGCTAAAACCGCGCCTGAAATGGCTCGCTGGAGCAATCACCATTGCCCGAATGCTGTGTACTGGCTGGGACTTATTTATGCGTAGGAACTTTCAACAGGTGGAGCGGGTGAGTGACTGGTTTCCCTATACTGTATCGGAAGCGAAAATTTATGGGAAACTTGCCGGAAATTAGCGGATTTTACAATTTCTATGAAGTATTTGCACATTTTAAGGGTTGTTTTGCAAACAAAAACTTGACATATTATTTTATGTGTCTTCGATACCCCATTTAGCTGGTTGATACTTCGCAACTTTATTGGTTTTACCTAATCTATCATTGTCAAGAAAGTATCGGGAAACCAATCACTTCCCCTCCCCCTCGTTAAAAGTTCCTAAATAACCTCAGTTCTAGCCGACACACAGCATTTGGGCAATGTGTATTACTCCAGCGAGCCATTTCAGGCGCGCTCTTAGCGTAAGCGAAATCCAGCGCTTACGAAGACTTATGCGTGAGGGCTCTCCCGAACGCATTAGTCGCAGTTAGCGATTAGTTCGCTGTAGCGTTGCGCCGGCGAGTGAGTAATACACATTGTCCAAATGCGTCCCTACTGAAGAACTTTTCAACACACTAAATAGCAAAAAAGTGGATTGACAAAGCCAAAAAAATGATATATTATATACCATATTTTTGAATAAGAATTTGTTTTGACAAAGGCGTCAAAGAGAAATGGATAGGTTAAGTGCCCCCTAATCCTCCTCTTTGACGCCTTTTTTACATATTAGAACACATTAAAAGCAATTGGAGGAGGAAATCAAAAGATGGCAGTAAAATACGTTTTTGTCACTGGCGGTGTTGTGTCAGGACTGGGAAAGGGAATCACAGCAGCTTCACTTGGGCGACTTTTAAAGGCAAGAGGTTTTCAGGTCACAATGCAGAAATTTGACCCTTACATCAATATTGATCCCGGAACCATGAACCCTATTCAGCATGGAGAAGTCTTCGTAACAGACGATGGAACCGAGACCGACCTGGATCTTGGCCATTATGAACGATTCATTGATGAAAGCCTGGATAAAAATTCCAATGTAACTACCGGAAAAATTTATTGGTCCGTTTTACAAAAAGAACGTCATGGAGACTTTGGAGGAGGAACCGTACAGGTAATCCCTCATATTACAAATGAAATCAAAAGCCGCTTCTATCGCGCAAAATCCCCGGATGAAAACAGGATTGCCATTATCGAAGTCGGCGGAACAGTAGGAGATATTGAAAGCCAGCCATTTCTGGAATCCATCAGACAGTTTCAGCATGATGTGGGGCATGAAAATGCAATCCTTATCCATGTAACCCTGATTCCATACCTGAAAGCTTCAGGAGAAATGAAAACAAAACCAACCCAGGCCAGTGTAAAGGAGCTTCAGGCAATGGGAATCCAGCCGGATGTTCTGGTATGCAGAAGTGAATATCCGCTGACCGACGACCTGAGAGCAAAAATTGCCCTGTTCTGTAACGTGCCGGTAAGCCATGTACTTCAGAATCTGGATGTAGAGTATCTGTATGAGGCCCCACTTGCGATGGAACGTGAAAAACTGGCAGATGTGGTCATGCAGTCATTGGGACTTGAAAAAAGAAAACCAGACCTTACGGACTGGGAAGCTATGGTAGAAAATCTCCGCCATCCGGATAAAACTGTAAACATTGCCATGGTAGGAAAATATACCCAGCTTCATGATGCATACCTTAGTGTGGTGGAAGCTCTGAAGCATGGCGGAATCGCATGCAAGGCGAAAGTAGAGATTACCTGGATCGATTCCGAAGAGTTAAACGAGAAGAACCTGGATCAGAGGCTTTACCAGGTAGATGGAATCCTGGTTCCAGGTGGTTTCGGCGGAAGAGGAACAGAAGGAATGATCCTGGCAGCCCAGTATGCCCGTGTACATAAGATCCCATACCTTGGAATCTGTCTTGGAATGCAGATGGCAATCGTAGAATTTGCCCGTCATGTACTTGGTTATGAAGATGCAAACAGCATTGAACTTGCACCAGAAACTACCAATCCGGTAATTGCCCTTATGCCAGACCAGGAAGATGTGGAAGATCTTGGAGGAACCCTGCGCCTTGGAAGTTATCCATGTGTGCTTGCGGATGGTTCTTTATCCCTGGAACTTTTCGGACAGAAAGAAATTCAGGAACGTCACAGACATCGTTATGAAGTTAACAATGCATATCGCAAAGAACTGGCAGAAAAAGGCATGACCATAGCAGGAACTTCTCCTGATGGTCACATTGTGGAAATGATCGAGATTCCGGCAAACCCATTCTTTGTAGGAACCCAGGGACATCCGGAGTTCAAATCAAGACCAAACCATGCTCACCCGCTGTTCCGTGGATTTATCCAGGCAGCTGTAGATAAATTAAACAAAGAGGAAACTCTTAATCAACAATAGAAAGGATGAGGAAAATGAAAGAAGTGATAAAGGAAAGGCAGGGACTTTACCGCCAGGAATTTGAACATGATAACTGCGGTATCGGTGCAGTTGTCAATATCAAAGGTAAAAAATCCCATGATACAGTTGCCAACGCATTGCGGATTGTAGAGAATCTGGATCATCGTGCCGGAAAAGATGCAGAAGGCAAAACAGGTGATGGCGTTGGTATCCTCCTTCAGATTTCCCATAAATTTTTTAAGAAAGCATGTAAAAAAGAGGGAATCGAAATCGGCCAGGAAAGAGAATATGGTATTGGCCAGTTCTTTTTCCCACAGCATGAGATCAAACGTGCCCAGGCAAAAAAAATGTTTGAGATCATTGTGGAAAAAGAGGGACTGGAGTTCCTTGGCTGGAGAGAAGTTCCGGTAGTTCCGGAGGTTCTCGGACATAAGGCAAGAGAGTGCATGCCATACATTATGCAGGCATTTATCAAAAAGCCGGATGATCTGGAAAAAGGCATCGCATTTGACCGTAAACTGTATATTGCCCGTCGTGAGTTTGAACAAAGTAATGACAACACTTACGTATGTTCTATGAGTAGCCGTACGATTGTTTATAAAGGTATGTTCCTGGTTGGACAGCTTCGTACATTTTTCTCTGACCTTCAGAGCCTGGATTATGAATCTGCGATTGCACTGGTACATTCCCGTTTCAGTACCAACACAAATCCAAGCTGGGAGAGAGCACATCCAAACCGTCTGATCGTGCACAATGGTGAGATCAACACCATCCGTGGAAACGCAGATAAGATGCTGGCAAGAGAGGAAAATATGGAGTCCCCATACTTAGAAGGGGAAATGCAGAAAATCCTTCCGGTAGTCAACCGAAATGGTTCTGATTCTGCAATGCTCGATAATACGTTGGAATTCCTTACCATGAGCGGCATGGATCTTCCGCTTGCAGTGATGATCACCATTCCGGAGCCATGGGCAAATAACGATACCATTTCCCAGGAAAAACGTGACTTCTATCAGTATTATGCCACTATGATGGAGCCATGGGATGGACCTGCGTCTATTCTTTTCTCAGATGGAGATGTGATGGGCGCAGTGCTTGACCGTAACGGTCTTCGTCCGTCAAGATATTACGTGACATCCGATGGCTGCATGATTCTTTCTTCTGAGGTTGGAGTATTGCCGGTACCGGAAGAGAAGATCATATTAAAAGAGCGTCTTCATCCTGGAAAAATGCTTCTGGTAGATACGGTTCAAGGCAAGATCATTGATGATAACGAATTAAAAGAGATGTATGCGAAGAAACAGCCATACGGCGAATGGCTGGACAGCAATCTGGTACACTTAAAAGATATTAAGATTCCAAACGAAAGAATGGAAGAATATACAGAGGAACAGCGTTCCCGTCTTCAGAAGGCTTTCGGATACACTTACGAGCAGTATCGTACTTCTATCCGAAACATGGCGTTAAACGGTGCTGAGAGCATTGGCGCAATGGGTGTGGATACACCATTGGCAGTATTTTCCAAACAGAACAGACCGCTTTTTGACTACTTCAAACAGCTTTTTGCGCAGGTAACCAATCCGCCGATCGATGCGATCCGTGAGGAGATTGTCACCAGCACAAGCGTTTATGTTGGAAAAGACGGAAACCTTCTGGAGCAGATTCCGGAGAACTGCAAGGTATTAAAGATTAACAATCCGATTCTTACCAATACAGATATGCTGAAAATTAAGGAAATGCATCACGAAGGCTTCAAGGTGGCTGTTGTCTCCACTCTTTATTACAAGAGCACAAAGCTGGAGCGTGCTATTGACCGTCTGTTTGTAGAAGTGGATAAAGCATACAGGGATGGTGCCAATATTCTGGTGCTTTCCGACAGAGGCGTGGATGAAAACCATATGCCGATTCCGTCTCTGCTGGCTGTTTCTGCAGTACATCAGCACCTTGTAAAGACGAAAAAGAGTACTTCTCTTGCTATTATTCTGGAATCCGGCGAGCCGAGAGAGGTTCATCATTTTGCTACTCTTCTGGGCTATGGCGCAAGTGCAGTCAACCCATATCTGGCATTGGAGACAATCCATGAGCTGATCGATACCCATATGCTGGACAAGGACTATTATGCAGCTGTAGACGATTATAATCATGCAGTTATCAGCGGTATTGTTAAGATCGCTTCCAAGATGGGTATTTCTACAATCCAGTCTTATCAGGGATCTCAGATTTTCGAGGCAATTGGTGTATCTCAGGATGTAATCGATAAATATTTCACAGGTACTGTAAGCCGTGTTGGAGGCATTACACTGGAAGATATTGAGGAGAATGTAGAAAAGCTTCATTCAGAAGCATTTGACCCGTTAGGACTTACCACAGACCTTACTCTGGATAGCGTGGGTGCTCACAAAATGAGAAGCCAGGGAGAAGAGCACCGTTACAATCCGGCAACCATTCATCTCCTTCAGCAGTCTACAAGAACAGGCAGCTATGAGATGTTCAAACAGTATACAAATCTTGTGGATAAGGAAAATCACGGCAATCTTCGTGCGCTTATGGACTTTAAGTATGCAGAAAATCCTATCCCTCTTGAAGAGGTGGAGAGTGTTGATGAAATTGTAAAGCATTTTAAGACTGGTGCCATGTCCTATGGTTCCATTTCTCAGGAAGCACATGAGACACTTGCTATTGCAATGAACCATCTTCATGGAAAATCAAATACCGGTGAGGGCGGTGAAAGCAATGAAAGACTGGATTCAGCAGGAACAAAAGATGACAGATGTTCTGCAATCAAACAGGTAGCCAGTGGTCGTTTCGGTGTTACCAGCCGTTATCTGGTATCTGCAAGAGAAATCCAGATCAAAATGGCACAGGGCGCAAAACCTGGTGAAGGTGGACATCTTCCGGCGAAGAAGGTTTATCCATGGGTTGCGAAAACCCGTCACTCCACACCGGGTGTTTCCCTGATCTCCCCGCCGCCGCATCACGATATCTATTCCATCGAGGACCTGGCAGAGCTGATCTATGACCTGAAAAATGCAAATAAATATGCAGATATTTCTGTAAAGCTGGTTTCTGAGGCTGGCGTTGGTACGGTTGCAGCCGGAGTTGCAAAGGCCGGTGCACAGGTAATCCTGATTTCCGGATATGATGGAGGTACTGGTGCAGCACCCAGAAGCTCCATTCACAATGCAGGACTTCCATGGGAGCTTGGACTTGCTGAAACCCATCAGACACTGCTTATGAACGGACTTCGTAACCGTGTCCGCATTGAGACAGACGGTAAACTGATGAGCGGCCGTGATGTTGCAATTGCAGCACTTCTTGGTGCAGAGGAATTCGGTTTTGCTACAGCACCTCTTGTAACTATGGGGTGTGTGATGATGAGAGTCTGCAATCTGGACACCTGCCCGGTTGGTGTAGCTACCCAGAATCCGGAGCTGAGAAAGAGATTCAAAGGCAAACCGGAATATGTTGAGAACTTTATGAAATTTATTGCCCAGGAGCTTCGTGAATATATGGCAAAACTGGGTGTGAGAAGTCTGAAAGAGATGGTAGGACGTACGGATCTTCTGGTTGCTACAGATGCAGTAGATGAGCCGCACAAAGGAAAAGTAGATCTTAGTGCAATCCTGAACAATCCATATGCAAAAGCTGGCAGCGAGGTAACCTTTGATCCGAAAGCAGAGTACAATTTCCAGCTGGATAAGACGCTGGATGAGAAAGTTCTTGTGAAGAAATGCAGTCGCGCAATTCATGGCGGTGAGAAGACCAGATTTTCGGTAGAAGTAAAGAACACAGACCGTGCATTTGGAACAATCCTTGGTGCGGAGATTACCAGAAATAATAAAAACGGACTGCCGGAAGATACGGTAGAGATTGATTGTACAGGAGCCGGAGGACAGAGCTTTGGTGCCTTTATCCCGAAGGGTCTTACTCTGAAGCTTACCGGCGACTGCAACGACTACTTCGGAAAGGGTCTTTCCGGTGGCAAGCTGATCCTGAAGACTCCGGAAAATGCCGGTTACAAGGCGGAAGACAATATTATAGTCGGAAACGTTGCACTCTACGGTGCAACCAGTGGAACTGTCTTTATCAATGGTATGGCAGGCGAGCGTTTTGCAGTTCGTAACTCTGGCGCAAATGCAGTTGTGGAAGGAGTGGGAGAGCACGGCTGTGAGTACATGACCGGTGGTCGTGTGGTAGTTCTTGGAAGAACCGGTAAAAACTTTGCAGCAGGTATGAGCGGCGGTATCGCTTATGTTCTGGATGTGGAAAATGTTCTTTATAAGAACTTAAATAAAGCGATGATTTCTATTGAAAAAGTAGATAATAAATATGACAAAAAAGAACTGAAAAATCTGATCGAAGCACATGTAGCTGCAACGGGATCGGAGCTTGGACAGAAGGTTCTGGATCAGTTTGACATGTATCTGCCTCACTTCAAAAAACTCATTCCAAATGAGTACAAGAAGATGATCACATTAAGTGCAAAGCTTGAGGAAAAAGGTCTGAACAGTGAGCAGGCGCAGATGGAAGCATTCTACGAAAGCATAGGAGTTAAGCATTAAGGAGGCAGAAGATCGTGGGAAAACCGACTGGATTTTTAGAATATAACAGAGAGACGGCAAAGGTTCTGCCGCCAAAAGTAAGAATTGCCAATTTCAAGGAGTTCCGTACTCCTCTTAATAAAGAGAAACAAAAACTTCAGGGAGCACGCTGCATGGCTTGCGGCGTTCCCTTCTGCCAGGCAGGCATGATGATCGGCGGCATGGCTTCCGGATGTCCGCTTCACAACCTGGTGCCGGAGACAAATGATCTGGTATTTACCGGAAACTGGAAACAGGCGTTTCTTCGTCTGAATAAGACACACAGCTTCCCGGAATTTACCTCCCGTGTATGCCCTGCACTTTGCGAGGCAGCCTGTACCTGCAACTTAAATGGAGAGCCTGTTTCCACTAAGGAAAATGAACGTGCCATCATTGAGACTGCATATGCAGAAGGCTGGGTTGTTCCACAGCCTCCGAAGGTTCGTACAGGAAAGACCATAGCAGTTATCGGAAGCGGTCCTTCCGGACTTGCAGCAGCACAGCAGTTAAACAGAAGAGGTCACAATGTAACTGTATTCGAAAGAAGTGACCGGATCGGCGGACTTCTTCGTTACGGCATTCCAAATATGAAACTGGAGAAATCTGTGATCGACAGAAGGCTGAAGCTGATGGAAGCTGAGGGTGTGAAATTTGTAACAAATACAAATGTTGGAGTGGATATTACAGCAGAGGAGCTTTTGAAGAAATTTGACCGTGTAATCCTTTGCTGCGGAGCTTCCAATCCCCGTGATATTAAAGTGCCGGGAAGAGATGCAAGGGGAATTTATTTTGCAGTAGACTTCCTGAAAAAAGTCACCAAAACTCTTCTGGACAGCGATTTCACCAAAGCTCCCTATGAAGAGGCAAGAGGCAAACATGTGCTGGTAATCGGCGGTGGTGATACCGGAAATGACTGTGTGGGTACTTCCGTACGTCTCGGTGCCAAATCTGTAACACAGCTGGAAATGATGCCAATGCCGCCGACAGAGCGTGCTGCTTCCAATCCATGGCCGGAATGGCCGAAGGTCTTAAAAACAGACTATGGCCAGGAAGAAGCAATTGCAGTGTTTGGACATGACCCCCGGGTTTACCAGACAACCGTTACTGAGTTTATCAAAGATAAAAACGGAAATGTCTGCCAGGCCCGGATCGTAAAGCTGAAAAGCGAGAAGGATGCCAAAACAGGCCGTATGATGATGGTTCCAGTAGAGGGGACGGAAGAAGTGATCCCTGCAGACCTGGTACTGATCGCAGCTGGTTTCCTTGGAAGCCAGAAATATGTGACCGATGCATTTAAGGTTGCAACAACTGCAAGAACCAACGTAGAGACAAAACCGGAAGCCTATGAGACCAGCGTACCGCGGGTTTTCACAGCAGGAGATATGCACAGAGGCCAGTCTCTGGTAGTATGGGCAATCCGTGAAGGAAGAGAAGCCGCAAAGGCAGTGGATGAATCCCTGATGGGATATTCTTATCTGTAAGTTGGCAAAAAAATGCTTTGTGGAATAATACCTGCTGAATCGCTGACGGGAAAATAAAAAAGAGAGTATATAAAAAGTATGGTCGGGGGCAAACTAAATTTGCTCCCGATTTTCCGTTCTGATACAAAATATTTATTTTGTACATCATTTTATACAACGCTGATATGGTAAAGTGGTAAAAAATAAGTTGACAAAGCATGACCTCATTGCTATAATTACCTCCATGAACAAGGGCGTTCTTCAGAAGGGTATCTTTTTGAAGTGCGCCTTTTTTGTTTAAATAAGTCATGCGTAATGGATGGATGAGGGCATGAGAGTGAAAGAAGGAGAGAAACCATGGGGAATTACACCAGAGAAGAAGTGTTACAGATGGCAGAAGACGAGGATGTAGAATTCATTCGTCTTCAGTTTACCGACATGTTTGGTACTTTGAAAAATATTGCGATTACAGCTCGGGAGCTCCCCCGGGCACTGGATAATGAATATGTAGTAGACAGCTCCTACATTGCCGGAATTGCAGGGGAGAAAGAGCCGGATATGTATTTACATCCGGATTATAATACGTTTACCATTCTTCCGTGGCGTCCGCAGCAGGGAAAGGTAGCCAGACTGCTCTGTGATATCTACCGCTCAGATGGAACACCGCTTGAGAAAAGCCCGAGATATATTCTGAAACAGGTAGTAGAGATGGCTGCTAAGGAAGGTTATGTTTGTGAAGTGGATCCGGAATGTGAGTTTTTCTTATTCCACACAGATGATAATGGAATTCCCACTACACTGACTCATGAAAAAGCCGGATATCTGGATATCAGCCCGCTGGATCTGGGAGAAAATGCAAGACGTGATATGGTTCTGAATCTGGAAGATATGGGATATGAAATTGAATCTTCCCATCATGAAACCGCTCCGGCACAGCATGAGATTGATTTTAAATTTACCGGTGCAAATGAAATGGCTGACTGTGTGATGACTTTTAAAATGGCAGTCCGCACCATTGCAAAACGGCATGGACTTCATGCAACCTTTATGCCAAAGCCGAGAGCTGAGGTGAATGGTTCCGGTATGCACATTCATTTTGCATTATATAAAGATGGAAAAAATATATTTGCTGATCCTGATGACGTAAATGGTCTCAGTGAGGATGCTTATCATTTTATAGGTGGTCTTCTTGCACACAGTGAAGAGATGGCTGCCATTACCAATCCACTTGTGAATTCCTACAAGAGACTTGTACCTGGCTATGATGCTCCTACAGAACTGACCTGGACAAAGAATAATCAGAACTCTCTGATCCGTATTTCCAATTTAAGATCAGACAGTCTGGCAATCGAGCTCCGAAGCCCGGACGCATCTGCAAATCCTTACCTTGTGTTTGCTGTTTGTATTGCAGCCGGTCTGGATGGAATTCAGCAGAAATTATATCCTACCAAGGCATCGGATCGTTCTTTTTCCGAATCTGACCAGAAAGCTATGAATATTGGAAATCTTCCTCTGAACCTGGATGATGCCCTTACACATTTCGAGAATAGCACCTGGATCCAGAGTGTACTTGGTAAAAAGTTCTGTGAGGAATATGCAGCTGCCAAGAAGGAAGAATGGCTGAATTATATGAGACAGGTAAGCGAGTGGGAAATCAGCCAGTATTTATACAAGATTTAAGATAAGAGAGTAGCATGGTATGAACAGCAGCATTGTAATTGCATTACCGAAAATCGATGACGCAAAGAAAATACGTACCATATTGAACCGGCACGGTTTTTCTGTAGCTGCGGTATGTTCAACTGCTTCAACAGCACTTGCCAGCATGAGTGAGCTGGACGGAGGTATTCTGATCTGCGGCTATAAGCTGACGGACCGGTATTACCGGGATGTGCTGGAAGATATTCCTTCATATTTTGAAATGCTGTTGCTGGCATCTGGAAGAGTGATTGCGGAGGCGCCTACATCCGTTCTTACTGTAGAAATGCCAATGAAAGTCAGCGACCTGGTAAACACGGTGGATATGATGTTGTCCCAGATCGAGCGGCGGCTAAAAAAAGAGAAGAAGAAACCGAAAACGCGTTCCTGGAAAGAGCAGAATTACATTTCCAACGCAAAGTTTCTTCTTATGGAGCGAAACCATTTAAGCGAAGAAGATGCATACCGGTACATTCAGAAATGCAGTATGGATTCCGGGACAAATATGGTAGAGACAGCTCAGATGGTTCTGATGCTGTTATATGATGAGGTATAGTGTAAGGCGGAATTTTAATCCTGTTGTATAGGATTTTTCAGAAATTCCGGCCGGGGTTTTTATAAGATATATTTTTATGATTTTAGGAAATGGAGGATGAGGAAATGGAGTTTTTGGATGGAAGCTGGAAAAAAGAAGTGAGCAGCTGGGATGCACTGATGGGAGAAGAACTTCTGAATCAGGAAGCCATCCTGGAGGGCGCCATTCACAGTATCCGCAACATGGGAGATGTTGCATTTGTAATTATCAGAAGAAGAGAGGGTCTGTTTCAGACAGTTTTTGTAAATGAGGATGTTGATTTTTCCATTCATGATCTGAAAGAAGGCATGACAGTAAGAGTAAAAGGTGTTGTAAATAAAGAAGAGAGAGCGCCTCATGGCAGAGAACTTCACATTCGTGAAATTCAGGTGTTGTCTTCTCCAGCTGAACCTCTTCCTCTTGCAATCGATAAATGGAAGCTGAATACTTCTCTGGAAGCCAAATTAAATTACCGTTCCCTTTCCCTCCGCAATATTCAGGAGCGCGCAAGATTTAAAATCCAGGAAGCTTTGACGAGGGCTTTTCGTGATTATCTCTATGAAAATGGATTTACGGAAATCCATACGCCGAAGATCGGAGCCAGAGGTGCTGAGGGAGGCGCGAACCTGTTTAAACTCAGCTATTTTCATAAACCGGCTGTGCTGGCTCAGAGCCCACAGTTTTACAAACAGATGATGGTGGGAGTTTTTGACAGAGTATTTGAGACCGGACCTGTTTTCCGTGCTGAGAAACATAACACTAAGAGACATTTAAATGAATATACAAGTCTTGATTTTGAGATGGGCTATATTGATAGCTTTGAAGAGATCATGGCTATGGAGACTGGCTTTTTGCAGTATGCAATGAAGCTTTTAAAAGAGGATTATGCAAAAGAACTTGAGATCCTGAAGGTTGAGCTTCCAGATGCTTCCAGGATTCCGGCAGTTCGTTTTGATGTGGCAAAAGAGCTGGTTGCAAAGAAATACAACCGCCAGATCCGTAATCCGTTTGATCTGGAGCCAGAGGAGGAAGCCCTCATCGGTCAGTATTTTAAAGAAGAATATAATGCAGATTTTGTTTTTGTTACTCATTATCCATCTAAGAAACGTCCGTTCTACGCAATGGATGATCCGGAGGATACCAGATTTACTTTAAGCTTTGACCTGCTTTTCCACGGCCTTGAGATCACAACAGGAGGACAGAGAATTCACGATTACAATGCCCTTCTGAAAAAGATAGAGGACAGAGGTATGGAGACAGAAGGAATGGAACAGTATCTGGATACATTCAAATATGGTATGCCTCCTCACGGCGGTCTTGGAATCGGTCTGGAGCGTCTTACCATGCAGCTTCTCGGGGAGGAAAATGTCCGTGAGGCATGCCTGTTCCCAAGAGACCTGAACAGACTGGAGCCATAATAAAGTTGATTTTTCAAACAGGCTCGAGTGTGGATTGTAATAATTTCTGTGCAGGAGGATGAGAAAATGGCAAAACAGATTGACGATGAAACCATGGAAAATGTCTGCATTCTTGCAAAACTTTCCCTTACAGAAGAAGAGAAAGAAAAGGCAAAAAAAGATATGCAGGAAATGCTTGATTATGTAGATAAGCTGGATGAACTGGATACATCCAGTGTTGAACCAATGTCCCATATTTTTGGCGACAACAATGTATTTCGTGAGGATGAAGTTACAAATGGGGACAACCGCGAGGCAATGCTTGCAAATGCGCCAAAAGCCAAAGAAGGACAGTATCAGGTTCCAAAGACCATAGGATAGGAGACATTCACATGGAATTAGAAAAATTAACAGCCTTACAGCTGGCTGATAAGATTAAAAAACATGAGGTCAGTGTCCTGGATGGCGTCAAGGAAGTCTTTTCCAAAATAGAGGAGAAAGATGGCAGAATCCACGCATATCTGGACACTTATAAAAAAGAAGCGTATGCAAGAGCAAAAGAGGTGGAAAAGGGCATTGAGGACGGAACTTATACCGGTCCTCTCGCCGGTGTTCCCATTGCTATCAAAGATAACATTTGTGTACAGGGAAAACCTACTACCTGTGCGTCAAAAATTCTGGAAGGATTTGTTCCCCAGTATCAGGCAGATGTGATCAGCCGGCTTGAAAAAGCAGGAATGATCATTATCGGAAAAACAAATATGGATGAGTTTGCCATGGGAAGTACGACGGAAACTTCTGCCTATGGTATTACCAGAAATCCATGGAATACAGAGCATGTTCCAGGCGGCTCCTCAGGCGGCTCCTGTGCAGCCGTAGCAGCAGGAGAGGCTTATCTGGCACTGGGCTCTGATACAGGAGGTTCCATCCGTCAGCCAAGCTCTTATTGTGGTGTAACAGGAATGAAGCCTACTTATGGTACGGTTTCCCGTTATGGGCTGGTTGCATATGCCTCTTCTCTGGATCAGATCGGACCGATTGGAAAAGATGTGGCAGATTGCGCAGCACTTCTGGAAGTGATCGCTGGCCATGATCCGAAAGACAGTACTTCCATTGACAGAAAAGACCTGGATTTTTCCAGTGAGATGACAGATAAGATTACAGGAATGAAATTTGGTGTTCCGAAGGAATATTTGTCAGAGGGAATTTCACCAGAGGTAAAAGATGCCTTTATGGAAACCCTGAAGGTACTGACCCAGATGGGAGCAATTGTAGAATTTTTCTCTGTCAAAACTATGGAATATATGATTCCGGCATACTATATTATTGCCAGCGCAGAAGCAAGCTCCAACCTGGAGCGCTTTGATGGCGTAAAATATGGCTATCGTGCAAAAGAATATGACGGTCTTCATGATATGTATAAACGTACGAGAACGGAGGGCTTCGGAGAAGAAGTAAAACGTCGTATCATGCTTGGTTCCTTCGTCTTAAGCTCCGGTTATTACGATGCTTATTATCTGAAAGCCCTGCGCACCAAAGCTCTTATTAAAAAAGAGTTTGATCAGGCTTTTGGAAAATATGACGTGCTTCTTGCCCCGGCAGCTCCTTATACAGCGCCGAAGATCGGAGAAAGCTTAAAAGACCCTATGGCAATGTACCTTGGGGATATTTATACAGTTGCCGTAAATCTTTGCGGACTTCCAGGAATTACAGTTCCCTGCGGGAAAGACAGTGCCGGACTTCCAATCGGAATCCAGATGATCGGAGACTGTTTTATGGAAAGGAAGATCCTTCGTGCTGCCCATGCCTATGAAAGCGTAAGAGGGGATTTTGGAACACCAGAGGAAGGAGGTAAGAGAGCATGAAACAGTATGAGACTATTATCGGACTTGAGGTTCATGTAGAACTTGCCACCAGAACAAAGATTTTCTGCGGCTGCTCCACAGCATTTGGAGGGACACCCAATACCCACACTTGTCCGGTGTGTACTGGTATGCCAGGTTCTCTTCCGGTATTAAACAAAAAGGTGGTAGAATTTGCCCTGCGCGCAGGACTTGCCACAAACTGCAGCATCAATCAGTATTGCAAATTTGACCGTAAGAACTATTTTTATCCGGATAATCCGCAGAACTATCAGATTTCCCAGCTGTATCTGCCAATCTGCCATGATGGATTTGTGGAGATCGAGACAGAAGCCGGTAAGAAAAAAGTCCGGATCCATGAGATGCATATGGAGGAGGACGCAGGTAAGCTGATCCATGATGAGTGGGAGGACTGCTCTTTGGTAGATTACAACCGAAGCGGCGTTCCTCTGATCGAGATCGTTTCTGAGCCGGATATGAGAAGTGCAGATGAGGTTATTGCTTATCTGGAGAAGCTTCGTTGTACCATGCAGTATCTGGGTGTTTCCGATTGTAAGCTTCAGGAGGGCTCCATGCGTGCTGATGTGAACCTTTCTGTGAGAGTGGCAGGAAGTGATACACTTGGAACCAGAACAGAGATGAAGAACCTGAACTCTTTTAAGGCCATTGCACATGCTATTGAGGGCGAAAGAGAGCGTCAGATCGAGCTTCTGGAGATGGGTAAAAGTGTCACTCAGGAGACCAGAAGATGGGATGACAATAAAGAGTCTTCTCATGCAATGCGTTCTAAGGAGGATGCAAAGGATTACCGCTATTTCCCGGATCCGGATCTTCCGCCGATCCATATTTCTGATGAGTGGATCGCAAAAATCAGAAGTGAGCTGCCAGAGTTCCGGGAGGAGAAGGCTGCCCGTTATCAGAGTGAGTTTGGTCTTCCGGAGTATGATTCCCAGATTCTTACAGAGTCCAGACATCTGGCTGCTTTGTTTGAAGATGTGGCTACGCTGAGCGGCAACCCGAAAAAGGCGGCAAACTGGTTTATGGTGGAAGTGCTTCGTCTTATGAAGGAAAAAGGCATTGAGGCTGAGAAGTTAAGATTTACACCGCAGCATCTTGCAGATCTTCTCACAATGGTCGATAAGAAGGAGGTAAGCCCGCAGAATGCCAAGAAGGTATTTGAAAAGGTATTTGATGAGGATGTTGATCCGGTAGCTTATGTGGAAGAGCATGGCTTAAAGATCGTGGAGGATACCGGGCTTCTTAGCAGCACCATCAGCAGGATTCTGGATGAGAACCCTGGACCGCTGTCTGAGCTTCTTGGCGGTAAAGAGAAGGTTATGGGCTTCTTTGTCGGTCAGATCATGAAGGAAATGAAGGGCAAGGCAAACCCGGCAAGCGTGAGAGAGGCGCTGCTGGCTGAGGTTGAGAAGAGAAAGTAGATTTACAGGAGGATAATCAGATGGTTACCGTTAATCATAATTATTTAAAACTGCCAGGAAGCTATCTTTTTTCTACAATTGGAAAAAAAGTGCGTGCCTATAAAGAAGAGAATCCGGATAAAGAGGTGATCAGCCTTGGTATCGGTGATGTGACACAGCCGCTGGTCCCAGCTATTATTGATGCTCTTCACGGGGCAGTAGAGGAGATGGCTCACGCAGAGACTTTTCACGGTTATGCGCCAGATCTGGGGTATGAATTCCTGAGAAGGGCAATTGCAAAGAACGATTACCAGGACAGAGGATGCGATATTGCAGCAGATGAGATTTTTGTTTCTGATGGTGCGAAAAGTGATTCCGGTAATATTCAGGAGATTTTTGGAACAGACAATAAGGTTGCTGTGTGTGACCCGGTTTATCCGGTTTATGTGGATACCAATGTTATGGCTGGCCGTACCGGAGAGTATAATAGGGTTCGTGAAAATTTTGACGGTGTGATCTATATGCCATGCCGCAAGGAGAATGGATTTTTGCCGGAATTTCCATTAGAAGTGCCGGATCTGATCTATCTTTGCTTTCCAAATAATCCGACCGGTTCTGCTATTACAAAGGATGAACTGCAGAAATGGGTGGATTATGCCAACAAAAATGGCTGTGTGATCATTTATGATGCAGCTTATGAGGCTTATATCTCTGAGGAAAATGTACCGCACAGTATTTATGAGTGCGAGGGTGCAAGAACATGCGCGATTGAACTTCGTAGCTTTTCCAAGAATGCCGGATTTACTGGTGTTCGTCTTGGATTTACGGTTATTCCGAAGGAACTGGTACGAGATGGGGTATCACTTCACAGTCTGTGGGCAAGACGTCACGGCACCAAGTTTAACGGTGCTCCTTATATTGTACAGAAGGCAGGAGAGGCTGTCTATTCTGAGGCAGGTAAGGCTCAGCTGAAGGATCAGGTTGGCTATTATATGAGAAATGCAAAGCTGATCCATGATGAGCTGGCGAAAGCTGGCTTCTCTGTTTCAGGTGGTGTGAATGCACCATATATCTGGCTGGAAACACCGGATAAAATGACTTCCTGGGAGTTCTTTGATTATCTCCTTAAAAATGCAAATGTGGTTGGTACGCCAGGTTCTGGTTTTGGTTCTCATGGAGAGGGCTATTTCCGTCTGACTGCGTTTGGAACTTATGAGAATACTCTGAAAGCCATTGACAGGATCAAGAGTTTGTAATTATAATTGAAGAAAGCTGAAAAACAGGGCGCATCTCTGGCGAAAGCTGGGGATGTGCCCTTTTACGAAGGAGGAGTCTGGATATGAAGATCAATCGTATTGAGCATATGTGTGAGGGGAATGGACATGTGATTATCAAGGAGCTGCTGGATGAGCAGCAGTTAAATGGGAAGTGCGGGCTTTATGCAGAGGTGACTCTGGAACCGGGATGTTCTCTTGGCTTTCATATGCATTATGGGGAGAGTGAGACCTATTATATTCTGACTGGGGAAGGGGAATATAATGACAATGGGACTTCATGGAGACATGTGAAAGCGGGCGATATTACCTTTACACCAGATGGAAGAGGTCATGGACTGGCGAATACGGGGAATACGGATCTGGTGTTTATGGCGTTGATTATTAAAGATTGAGAGCGTCGCTATGCTCGCAAACCTGCCGAAAATCCCCAAGCCACACAAGCAGTACCCGCTGCCACCTCCCCCTGTGTATCGGTTGGAACTGGTTCAAATGTGGTATGTCTTATCACTTTGGCGAGCGGGGCTCGCAAAACGATTGCGGGGGTGTGGCAAAGGGAAAAGTATAGAAAAATATTTAGGAGTTTAGAAATGAATCATACAGCAGAGAAATTACTTACATTTATCAAAGAGAGCCCTACTGCATTTCAGGCAGTGGAGATGATGAAAACAAGATTTACGGAGAATGGATTTACAGAGTTAAAGGAAGATGAGCACTGGGAGATAAAAAACGGTGGGAAGTATTTTGTGATCCGGAATCATTCGGCGATCATTGCATTTACAGTGCCAGAAGTTTCCAGTGATGTGTTCCATATTATTGCAAGCCACAGTGATTCCCCGTCTTTGAAGATCAAGGAGAATCCAGAGATGGTGGAAAATGGGTATGTGAAGCTGAATGTGGAGCTTTATGGTGGTGCGCTTCTGGCTCCCTGGTTTGACCGACCCCTTTCTGTAGCTGGACGCCTGATCGTGAAGGAGGATGAACAGATTTGTGAGAAGCTTGTGACTGTGGACAAGGATATGCTGATGATCCCGAATCTGGCTATCCATATGAATCGTGAGGCGAACAGCGGTTATAAGTATAATGTGCAGAAGGATATGCTTCCTCTTTATGGCCTGGAGAGCGCTAAGGGATCTTTCTTTAAAACTGTGGCAGAGGCTGCAGGGGTGAAAGAAGAGGACATTCTGGGACATGATCTGTTCCTTTATAACCGCATGTCTGGTACTGTCTGGGGCAGCGAGGAGGAATTTGTTTCTGCGCCAAGACTGGATGACCTGCAGTGTGCTTTTTCCTCTATGGAAGGACTGATCGCTGGAAAAAATGAAAAGAGCATCTGTGTACATATGGTAATGGATAATGAAGAGGTGGGAAGCGGCACCAGGCAGGGAGCTGCATCTACTTTCCTTCGGGATACCCTCCTTCGCATTAATCTGGGGCTTGGAAGAAGCTACGAGGATTATCTGATCTCTCTGGCAAAGAGCTTTATGATCTCTGCGGATAATGCACATGCGATTCATCCGAACTACCCTGAGAAGGCGGATCCGGTGAACCGACCGCATATTAATGCCGGAATTGCGGTGAAGTATAATGCGAACCAGAAGTACTGCACAGATGGTATTTCGGCAGCGATGTTTAAGGAACTTTGTAAAGAGGCAGGGGTATCCTGTCAGGTTTACGTGAATCGTTCGGACGTAGCCGGCGGCTCCACTCTGGGAAATATTTCCAATACTCAGGTGGCTTTAAATACAGTAGATATTGGACTGCCGCAGCTGGCTATGCATTCTCCTTATGAGACTGCCGGTGTGAAAGATACCTGCGACTTTGTAAAGCTTGCGGAGGTATTTTATGCCTGATAACATGTTCAAGGGAAGTTATGAAGGTGCTTCTTCTACAGGAAGTGAACAGCAGATTCACAAAAAAGCAGTGTTTTTCGATGCTGATGGTACGATCTGTGATATTGAAAAGGGGACACCGGCCAGTGCTGTAGAGGCGATTACAAAACTGGTGAAGAATGGTCATCAGGCATGGCTGTGTACAGGAAGAAGCAGGGCGTTTGTGCCTGATTATCTGGAACAGATCCCTTTTACAGGAATGATCAGTGCCTGTGGATGTACCATTGAGAAAGATGGTAAAAGGCTTTTTAACAAGGAGATGACCACGGAGGAGGCATGGCATTCGGTGGAGGTCCTTCGGAAATACGGCATGATTCCGGTGATGGAGGGTGCCGACTGGATGTACTACGATAAGGATGAGTATAATACAGATATTAACTGGTATGCTGATCTGATCACAAAGGCTCTGGGGGTTAAGTGGCGTCCTGTTAAGGGGTATGAACACGACCTTCATATCAATAAGATCAGCTCCAAGATCGTGCCGGGAAGTGATCCTGAGAAGGCCTGTGCGGAGCTTGAGGACTATTATGAGTTTATTGGCCATATAGGGGAAGGTCTTGCCGGGGATACCATTGAGATGATCCCGAAAGGTTTTTCCAAGGCTGTTGGCATTGCAGCTGTATGCAGGATTTTTGATATTGCACATGAGGATACCATAGTATTTGGTGACAGCAATAATGACCTGTCTATGTTCGAATATGCAAAGACGAAGGTGGCAATGGGAAATGCGGCACCTGGAATCAAGAAGCTGGCTGATTACGTGACAACGGATATTTTTCATTACGGGATTAAGAACGGGCTGGAGCATCTGGGACTGATATGACACAAGGATTAAATTACCAATGTAAATTTGAAAAATACAAAGAAGAACTGATAAAATTGCGGCGGCATTTCCACAGGCATCCGGAGCTGGGACTTCAGGAGTTTGAGACATCTGCTTTTATACAGGAGTATCTGGGAAAATTAGGCTATCGGTTTCGGATTGTGGAGCCTACGGGGATCATTGCGGAGCATCCCTGTCAGGATGAGGCAGCTTTTGCCGGCAAAAAGAAGGTTGTGCTTCGTGCAGAGCTGGATGCACTTCCTATACAGGAACAAACCGGACTGCCTTACGCATCGGAAAATGCCGGAGTCATGCATGCCTGTGGTCATGATGGCATCGTGGCTTCGGCGTTGGTGCTGGCGTCGATTCTGGTGGAAGAGGGAACGGATTTTCCAGTACGGATGCGGTTTCTTTTTGAACCTGCTGAAGAAATCGGTGAAGGTGCCAAGCGAATGCTGGCAGCAGGTGCCCTTGATGGAGAACCGGATATTTTTCTCATGTTTCATTACGCAGTGGATCAGTCTTTTGGAATGGCAGTGCATGAGGGACAGACTTCGGCTATGATCAATGGCATGGAAATCCGTGTTCATGGAAAAGCCAGCCACTGGTGTGAGGCTCATAAGGGAATTGACAGTATTTATGCGGCTTCCCTGGTGGTAAAAGCCCTTCATGATCTGAATGAAGCGTATAAAGGAAAAGGTCCCTGCCTAATCGGAATCGGAACCATTCATGGTGGAGAATACTCTAATATTATTACAGATCTTGTGACTCTTCGGGGAAATATCCGGGCTGCTTATGAAGAAGATTACCAGGCGCTGGATAAGCGGCTGAAGGAAACCTTGAATGAAATAGAAGCAAAGACGGGAACAAGGATCGAGTTGGAATATCCAAAGCCTGCGGTTCTGCCTTTTGCAAATGATCCGGAGCTTACCAGGATTGCGGAAACTGCAGGAAGGAAGATATTTGGAGAGCAGTTTCTTCTGGAAGGCGAGGAGCAGCTGTTTTTGTCCGGAGACAATGCCTATCGGTATTTTTTACATACAAAGGGCTTGTTCAGTGTATTTCTGGCAGGAATTCCTGATAAGGGTTATCCGCTGCATCATCCGAAATTTCAGATTGATGAGGATATTTTGCCATATAGCCTGGAGGCCTTGTATGAGATACTGTCTGGCATTGACAGGGATATGTAACAGAATCCATTAAATCAATCCTAAACTCTTGCAAATGAACAGCCAGATAGTGAGAGTAAAAGCACTGAATAATGTAGTGAGCATAATGACACTGGAGGAAAAAGACCCTTCGTGCCCCATGTTTTTTGCCATAATATAACAGCTTACTGTGGTAGCAGAACCAAGCATGATCAGAATGGCAACCAGCTTGTCATGGGTAAATCCAAGTCTGACAGCAACTGGAAGAAAAATGGTGCAAAAGCCGATCAGCTTCATAAAAGTGCAGGCGATAGTTGCTTTTAATCTGGAAAAAGCTTTTCCAAAATGAAGGGCACCACCCATGGCCATCAGTCCAAGAGGTGTGGCTGTTTTTCCGAGGTTATTGACAGTACTGGAAAGGATCGTTGGAAGAGGTAGACGAAGGACAGACCAGATAAGACCTGCCAGGATTCCAAGAATAATAGGGTTGCTGGCAATCCCTTTTAAGGTTTTTAGGAGCATCTGTTTGTTCATTCCCTGATTGTCAGGCTTCATAAAAGAGAGAACCATGACTGCCATTACATTATAGAGCGGAACGCTTGCTATGATCATAAGAGGTGCCATGCCGGCATCTCCATAAAGGTTCTGGATGATAGCAATGCCGAGGATTGCCGCGCTGCTGCGGTAAGAGGCCTGGACAAATTCTCCCTGTATGTCCCTTGGATTCAGCAGGAAGGAAAGACCGATAGAAATGGCAATGCTGCAAAACGTAGCGCCAAAACAAAAGAGAACAAACTTTGTATCCCAAACTTTAATAAAATCTGATTCAGCCACATTCATAAACAAAAGTGCGGGTAAGGCTGCCTTGAATACAAATTTGTTCATCTGTGCAACAAAGGAATCATCATAAAGATTAATTTTTCGAAGAAAATAACCCAGCATGAGGGTCAAAAAAATAGGAATGGTTGCATTGAGGCAAAAAATCAGATTATCCATAAATAATTCACCTTTCTAAGTTTGTCGACATGTTGCTGTTCACTTCGTTCACAAAAAACACCTCGCGGAATGTTACCTGTGAACAGCAACCCCGACATATCTTTTTTGATTATAAACTTTTTCCAATAATTGTCAAATTTTGTTTTCTGTGGTATCGTAAGAATGAAAGGCAACGAATGGAGGAGAAATATGAGATACGGTAAGATTCGCGTAGAAGATGGAAACCTGATCTTTTTCAGACATATGATACAGAATAATCTTCCTTGCAAAGATATTGTCTGGGCGTATATCCATCGGGAAGGCGAAAACGCAGAAGAAGCAGTGAAGCAGATGATCTCTAATTATCTGGTGATCATTACCAGGAGAAAGAAGCGATATCAGTTTGAAATGACGGAGCATGAGGCACAGGACTGCCTGCGGATTCTGAAACTTTTCAATACGGAAATGGCTACCGGATTTCCCAAGGGCGGACGGATTCCGCTGCAGAGTCTTTCCAATACAAGAGATCTTGGGGCGATTGCCACAAAGGATGGGCGTCATATCCTTCCGAGGAAGCTTATTCGAAGCGGAAATCTTTATCATGCTTCCATGGCTGATCAGCATGTTTTGCAGGAGGACTGCAAGCTGAAGACTGTGATCGATCTCAGAGACCAGCTGGAACGAAATGAAAGACCGGACATTGTGGTGAAGGGTGTGGAATATTATCATATCCCCATGATCGATGAAGAGACTATCAGCGATTCTCCGAAAAGTGTTTTGGGAATACTGCAGACCAATGATATGCTGAAAAAGATTCTGGAGTATGATGGCGATATAGAGAGTCTGATCGAGCAGCAGTATGAGAATTTTGTAAAGGATCAGTATTCAGTGAAACAATGTGCCAGATTTATGGATGTATTGCTGCATCACGAAAATGGTGCTGCTCTCTGGCACTGCAGCTTCGGAAAAGACAGAGTAGGGGTAGTGACAGCACTTCTTCTTTGTGCTCTTGGAGTTCACAGAGATGTGATCCGGGAGGACTTTATACGTTCCAATGTGTGCCTGGCAGGAGAACTGGATTATATGCTCCGCTACCTTGAGGCAAACAGACTGGACAGTATTGCAAATGTAAATAAAGTATCAGCGCTTTTCAGGGTAAAAGAGGAATATCTGGACAGAATGTTTCGGACGATTTATGCGGAATATGGAAATGTGGAGCGTTTTTTGAGAAGAGGACTTTATCTGAACCAAAAGACAGTGACAGACCTGCAGAGTAAATATCTGATATAAAATATTTACGTAAAATATAGATACTTTATGCTGCGTAAATATGTTAATAGTGAAATGAAAGTGTGTTATATGAATAAAAATGCTTTAATGCTATAAAACATTAAAACTTTTTTGAAGTGTAGCATTGACAAAATAAATTATGTTGTTATAATGATAACCATATCAATCTGAAGCACGAAAGCAGGATTATATTTATGCAAAATAAGATTTTATCTTTACTAGTTGACAACACGTCAGGCGTACTCAGCCGGATCGCCGGAATGTTCAGCCGTCGTGGTTATAATATTGACAGTATCACTGCCGGAGTTACAGCGGATGTGAATTATACCCGCATTACAGTAGTGTGCAGCGGAGATGACGCAATTCTTGATCAGATTGTGAAACAGCTTGCGAAGCTTGTTGATGTAAGGGATATCAAGGTCCTGGATCCGTCTGACAGCGTAGTTCGTGAGACTGTTCTTGTGAAGGTTGCAGCAGCACCGGAGCAGAGACAGGGAATTGTTTCCATTGCGGATATTTTCCGTGCCAAGGTTGTAGATGTGAGCAAGGATTCTCTCATTGTAGAGATGACAGGCAGCAAGACCAAGCTGGAGGCATTTATTGATCTTATGGGAGATTATGAGATTCTGGAACTGGCACGCGCCGGTGTTATGGGTCTTGAGAGAGGCTCTCATGGAGTGAAATTTTTGTAATTGCGGAAGCATTGGTCAGGCAGATGCCGCAGGAGGCAATCCGCCGCAGGCGGAGAATCCTGAAGGCAGGATTTTTATTTGGTTTGCTAAGGGCACGTATCCCTGGAATGAATAATCATACACAGGATATGCATATATATTCCCTTAACGATATATATTTTTAAGTTTTAATACAGTAGGAGGAAACGAAAATGTCAGCAAGAATTTTTTACCAGGAAGATTGTAATCTCTCTTTATTAGATGGAAAAACAATCGCAATTATCGGTTACGGCAGCCAGGGACATGCTCACGCATTGAACCTGAAGGAGTCCGGATGTGACGTCATTATCGGTCTTTATGAAGGCAGCAGATCCTGGAAGAGAGCTGAAGAGCAGGGATTTAAAGTATATACAGCAGCTGAGGCTGCAAAGAAGGCTGATATCATCATGATCCTGATCAATGATGAGAAACAGGCTGATATGTATAAGAAAGATATCGAGCCAAACCTTGAGGAAGGCAATATGCTTATGTTTGCTCATGGTTTCAACATTCATTTCGGATGTATTGTTCCGCCAAAGAATGTAGATGTTACCATGATTGCTCCAAAAGCACCAGGACATACAGTAAGAAGTGAGTATCAGGCTGGCAAAGGAACTCCTTGTCTGGTAGCTGTTGAGCAGGATTACACAGGAAAAGCACTTGACAAAGCACTTGCATACGGACTTGCTATTGGTGGTGCAAGAGCAGGACTTCTTGAGACTACATTCCGTACAGAGACAGAGACAGACCTTTTTGGAGAGCAGGCAGTACTTTGCGGTGGTGTTTGTGCACTTATGCAGGCTGGTTTCGAGACTCTTTGCGAGGCTGGTTATGACCCAAGAAATGCATACTTCGAGTGTATCCACGAAATGAAGCTGATCGTAGACCTGATTTATCAGTCAGGCTTCGCTGGAATGAGATATTCCATCTCCAACACAGCAGAGTACGGCGACTACATCACAGGACCGAAGATCATTACAGAAGATACAAAGAAAGCAATGAAGAAAATCCTTTCCGATATCCAGGATGGTACTTTCGCAAAAGACTTCCTGCTTGATATGAGCCCAGCTGGACGTCAGGTTCACTTCAAAGCTATGAGAAAGAAAGCTTCTGAGCATCCATCTGAGAAAGTTGGCGAAGAAATCCGTAAACTCTACAGCTGGAACGGCGAAGATAAGCTTATTAATAACTAAGCAAAAAAAATCCGGGGAAACCCGGATTTTTTTTGCGCTACTTCGGTGTAGCGAAGCGGAGCCGAAGGGACCCGTAAAAATCCGGGGAAACCCGGATTTTTTTGCGCTACTTCGGTGTAGCGAAGCGGAATTTCTCTAGATTTCTGCCAGTTGTGTCAGAAGCTTCTGATTTTCGCTCCCTTTCTTGCATACAAATCCGATTTCCCTTGATGGGAAAGTCAGCCCCAGAGGCGCTTCCACAAGTATTTCTTTATCAAGATCATTTTGCACAAATTCTTTGATCACACAGGCAATTCCCAAGCCCACCTGTGCAAACTGGATTAAAAGATCCATGGAACTGACTTCCAGAATGTGACCAAGCTGCATCTGGTGCTCATGAAGCATGGTATTGACGGACTGTCTGGTTATATTCTGTTCGTCAAGAAGCATGAAAGTAGCAGTGTGCTGAAGGGGTTCTGATGGAAAAAGCTGGTGCTGATTCTCCAGGTATTGGTGTGTAGCGACAAAGGTATCCTGGATCTGCAGCAGAGGCGAAAATTCGTATCCGGATAGTTTCTGTGGTCGTCCGATCAGACCGATGTCTATTTTGTCTTCCTCAAGAAGTTTCAGGGTCTGGTAGGTGGACTGACAGGAGATTGTAATACGGATTTGCGGATTGGCAGCTATGAAATCTTTCAGCCTGGGCATAAGTACATATTTGCATAAAGTGGTGCTGGCACCAATGCGCAGCCTGGGAATCTCTCTGGAGCGATTGTGAAGAATGGAATCTTCTCCTTCGGAAAGAAGGTCGAAGGCTCCTTTTACTTTTTCATATAGAATCCGACCGTCAGGGGTGAGGGCTACACCTCTGGAACTGCGTTTGAAAAGAGTGGTGTCCAGATTATTTTCCAGTTTTTTAATGGCGCGGCTGATAGCAGGCTGGCTGATGTACAGCTCCTTAGCAGCGGATGAGATATTGCCCGTGCGGCTGACTGTGTAAAATATATGATAAAGAGACAGATTTTCCTGCATAAATTCCTCCTGAATATATAACAATATTGCTTACCCTTGTCCATGGCAATCTATCTTACATTGTACAGAAATCAAGCATTCGAATGATTTATCGCCGAGCTTCTTAGTTTTTTGTGAACAAAGTTCACGGAAAACCCGAGAATTACGGCGCGAAATCATGCGAATGCATGATTTCTGTGCATTGCGAAGCACGTTACTGGTCACGGAATGAACAGTAACATAACTACAAATTATAATAACTATGATTAATATGTATTTTTATTATAACAGAAAGTGTGCTAAAATATCAACATACAATGAATCAGGAGGAATACTAAAATGGGAATGACAATGACTCAGAAGATCCTGGCAGCGCATGCAGGTCTGGATCATGTAGAAGCAGGACAGCTTATAGAGGCACAGCTTGACCTTGTTCTTGGAAACGATATCACTTCTCCGGTAGCTATCCATGAGATGGATAAGATGACGGTAGATACCGTATTTGACAAAGATAAAATTGCACTGGTAATGGATCACTTTATTCCGAATAAGGATATTAAGTCTGCTGAGCACTGTAAATGTGTTCGTGAATTTGCCTGTCGCCACGATATCACCAATTATTTTGATGTAGGACAGATGGGAATTGAGCATGCGCTCCTTCCGGAAAAAGGTCTTACAGTTGCAGGCGATGTGATTATCGGAGCTGATTCACACACTTGTACATATGGAGCTCTTGGAGCTTTTTCCACTGGTGTCGGAAGTACTGATATGGCAGCTGGCATGGCTACAGGAAAAGCATGGTTTAAGGTACCGTCTGCCATTAAATTTAATATCGTTGGCAAACCGAAAAAATGGGTAAGTGGTAAGGATGTGATCTTACATATTATTGGAATGATTGGCGTGGACGGAGCTCTTTATAAATCTATGGAGTTCGTAGGAGAGGGAATTAAAAACCTGTCTATGGACGACCGGTTTACTATTGCTAATATGGCAATTGAGGCTGGCGGAAAGAATGGAATTTTCCCGGTTGATGATCTTGCAATCGAATATATGAAGGAGCATTCCAAGCGCCCGTATACAGCATACGAGGCTGATGAGGATGCTGTTTATGAAGCTGAGTACACAATTGATCTTAGCACATTGGAACCAACTGTTGCCTTCCCTCATTTACCAGAGAACACTAAGACCATTTCTGAGATTGGAGAGCCGGTCGTTGTAGACCAGTCTGTAATCGGATCCTGTACGAATGGCCGTATTGACGACCTTCGTGTTGCAGCCCAGATTTTGAAGGGACGTAAGGTTAAGAAAGGGCTTCGCTGCATTGTGATTCCTGCGACTCAGGCAATTTATCTGCAGGCAATGGAAGAGGGTCTTCTTAAGATTTTCATTGAGGCTGGAGCAGTTGTAAGTACACCTACCTGTGGACCGTGCCTTGGTGGATACATGGGTATTCTGGCCGCTGGTGAGCGCTGCATTTCTACTACTAACCGCAACTTTGTAGGACGTATGGGACATGTGGAGTCTGAGGTTTACCTGGCAAGCCCGGCAGTAGCTGCAGCAAGTGCAGTAACCGGTTATATTTGTGCACCGGAAGAATTAGGATTATAAGGAGGAGTACTTATCATGCAGGCAAAAGGCAGAGCTTTTAAATATGGAGATAATGTTGATACAGATGTTATTATTCCGGCACGTTATCTGAATTCTTCAGATCCGGCAGAACTGGCAACTCATTGCATGGAGGATATTGATAATACTTTTGTAAAAAGAGTACAGAAGGGTGATATTATTGTAGCAACTAAGAATTTTGGCTGCGGTTCTTCCCGTGAACATGCGCCGATCGCTATTAAGGCAGCTGGTGTCAGCTGTGTTATCGCAGAGACATTTGCCAGAATTTTTTACAGAAATGCAATCAACATTGGACTTCCGATCATTGAGTGCCCGGAAGCAAGCAAGGGTATTGATGAGGGTGATGAGGTAGAGGTGGATTTTGATTCTGGCATGATCTATAATCGCACCAAAGGAACTGAATTTAAGGGACAGGCTTTCCCGGAATTTATGCAGAAGATTATTAAGGCGGAAGGGCTTGTCAATTATATTAATGCACAGCATTAAAAAAATTATCAACAGGCAAAGTGAAATATCCTGTTAATGGGCAAATCGCCCAATCAATGGAAATTTGTCCAAGCATAAAAACTGACCTTGATGGACTGGGAAAACCAGCTGTCAAGGTCTTTGGGTATATGGGCGAAAACCTTGATTTCTGTGATTTTTCTCAATAAAATTGCAGCTTTATCTACGTTCAAGGTTCTTTCATAATTGGATAGGGGAGTTATACATGGGTTACCCGTCTACTCCGTTCACAGTTACCTAATTTGTTTTTGTTAGTTTGTTTTTTTGAAAAAACTGTTGATTTTTATTATAACATTTGGTACAATATCAACTGTTCGCGGGGTATGGCGTAGCTTGGTAGCGCGCACGGCTGGGGGCCGTGAGGTCGCAGGTTCAAATCCTGTTGCCCCGATTAATGCAGTAAAATCAAGGGTTTGCGGACTTTCTGTTTTAATGAAAAATAGAAAGGTAATCAAAAAGGCAATCAAAAGTAAAAAAAGGTAATCATTTCTTATAAGTGACAAAATATATTTATAGGAGGATGAGCCTGCAAATGTGGTAAATTTAATAAGATTTCACAGAAAATTCACAAAATCACAGAGATTTTATCTGTGGTTATTTTTTTTGTTTAAAATTAAATATGAATACCTGAATAAGTCCATGAGTTTTTGATGTGTTACTCGTGGGCTTATTTTAGTGTTCATTTATGAGCACAAATATGTGTCATCCTCTTTTATTAGCCTATGCACAGTAAATAACGCTGTGTATGGGCTAAATTTCGTTTATTTCATTTCAGACAACAATTTCCCTACTATTAGAATTAAAATCGAAATTTGAGCCGTATAATGCGTTTTAAAGCATTGCTATAGAGCGAAATGTAAAATCGTGATTTTATGGGACAATTTCAGAAAGGAATAAGACCAGATATGGATAAAAATGTAATACGCCGGGGCGAAATCGTATCAGACTCTGGTAAGCTGTATTCTGTGATTGGTGTACTGGGAACAGTGATGTACATTCAAGAGACAGATGCAGGAAATAAAAAGGTGGACTATCAGCTGAAAGAGATAGAGCCACTGTTTAGAAAAATTGAATATGTGAAAAAGGCTTAGAGGGGTCTTTATTTTGGAGATACCTTACAAAGGGTGTCGAGGAAATAGACTTCCTTGTAATGCAAGAAATCGCAAGCCCTTAATTGGGGTATGTGTTTTTATATTATGTATCAGTGCCACCTGGCAGCACTCATAAATAAAGTCAGGGCAGAAGGGCAGTCAAGATATGACTGTCTTTTTTGCTTAGAACGAAAGGAGACTTATGTTAGATGATAAGACAGTTACAGAACATAATATTGAAGATAAGAGCGTACAGGAGGTTACAGCAGAAGCTACTAAGGTTTGCTGCCAGTGTGGGAAAGAATTACCTTTAAGCAGATTCCGTATGGAGATCAGACCAAATGGTAAGAAAGCATACAGATCAAAGTGTAAGTATTGTACTTGGTTGGATCACAGGGAGAAGAAATTACAGAAGAAAACAGTAACAGATACCTTTGATCCCAATATGGTTATATTACAGAAACGGCAGTATAAGCAGATTAAGCCTGAAAGAATTCTTGATTTATCTCAGACTGGGCTTGATATTGAATTACTGGGCGAGAATGAAATATTTGTAAAATTACTGAATTGTAAGGACACCTGGCTTTCCTACTATGGAAGAATGATACGAAAAAGTAAAGGTAAGTATAATTTGCTTAATGGTATCACGTATAAAAGAAGTAAAGATGGTGGTTTGGTATATTCTTTCAGCAAGAACATATTCAAAGACGGTAAATGGCAATTTCAACAAGTATTTATAGGTGCAGAACGTCTGATTGTTGATACTTTTATAGAAAATCCTGATTGCGTGAACAATACTTATATTTGGCATAGGGGCAATGATAAGTCAAATCTTTATTATAAAGACCTTTATCCACTTACCAGAGAGCAGAAGGCACAGGTACGAGATCATTATAAAAGAACAGGTGATGATTCGGAAGAGTATATTGTACAGGTAATGAACGATATTCGATATAAAAATAAGGAATGGTCTGCTAAAAGGTATAAGCCGACTGTATGTGGAGTTGGTTATTGGGGCTGTGAAGATGTGGACACGGATTCTACAGCATATAATAAATGGCATGGTATGTTACACCGTTGCTATAGCACTAAAGTACATGAAAAATATCCTGAATATATAGGATGCATAGTTTCAGAAGAGTGGAAAAACTTCAGTAATTTTAGGTACTGGTATGAGAAGAATAATTATGGAGGCAGTAATCTGAATCTTGATAAGGATATTCTTTATAAAGGTAATAAGATATACAGCCCTGATACTTGTTGCTTGGTTCCAGGATTTATCAATACACTGTTTACGAATAGAAAAGCGAACAGAGGTGAACTTCCTTTAGGAGTATATAAAGAAGAAAAGAATGGAAAGACTTGTTATCGAGCAGGTATGGAGGTAAATGGACAGAGTATTAAACTTGGTACTTTCAAAACACCGGAAGAAGCATTCCAGAAGTATAAAGAGTACAAGGAACAATATATCAAGGACACTGCAAAGAGATACAAGGACAAGATTCCATACAGTGTGTATGAAGCTATGATGAACTGGAAAGTTGAGATAACAGATTGAGAGGGAGATATTATGGAACAAAATGATGAATTACAGGGCTGTGTATTTGCAGTACCGTCCAAGACACCCTGGATTACAAGTAAGCCACTTGTACATAAGAAAAATCAACATTCTGAAGAGTATTTGCGGATGAAACGAATTTTTAGAGAAAATGACTTTTCTGTGTATACCGATCCGGAAACAGGAGAAATTGTTTGCAAGGTGATTCCTAAAGACATGGATGCAGAGCGGAAGAAAGCCGAACGTGCAGCGCAGCTTACAGCTCTTGCGGATCTCATGGATTCCAATGGTTACACAATTGATGAGCTGAAGGAGCTTATATCAATGCCGAAGCCAACTATAGAAGAGTAACACACTATAAAAGCCTGGGCGAGTGCCTGGGCTTTTAACATTTCAATCTCACACAAAATCCACAAAATAGAGTTTACATATGCTTGAATTGGAAGCCTTTGGAATTATAAGCTTTAAAGGTTACATTGTATCATGCTAGGCTTAAGGATATATGGGGTCATAAATTATATGGGTCGTATGTATGATCCATGATATATGATCCAAGACTATATGCGCACTCTCTTTTATGGATTTTTTGGAAATATGCTTTAGGTGTCTGGGGTTACCGGAGCGTTGAAACTGGGTATAGAATAATAATAGGGTAGTTATGCAGGAAGCTGTGTAATTGCCCTATTTTTTCGCCTTTTGTGGATTGACTTCTGCATTGACCGGACGTAATATAAATCTTATAAAAGTCCTTTCAACAGGACTGATGATACATGCAAACGAAGTACCTTAAAAGGAGGCTGAAGCAGATGAAGAAATCAACATGGAAAGAAAGATTCAGTAAATTTATCCTCGCAGTGTTTGTAGTTGGTATCATATTTAGTTGCTCCAATATAGAGCAAGTACAAGCTGCATCAAAGAAGGGCACTTATTATTATGGAACTGTGCTTAACCGTACAAAGGGCGGTAAGAAATATGGTTCCTGGCAGCCTGGAACTAAAAAAGTGAAATACACCAGTAAGTCTATTACATTTTATGGCTCATTTATGAAGAGCAACAAAGCATCATTGAAATTTAACAAGAAAAACTTTGTGAAGTACGGTAAGAAGACGTTCAAATTAACATCTAAGACCAAATATTATTGGACAGATGAATATGGTAGAATACCTGCAAAAAAATATGAAGCTTTGAAATGCTGTAAGAAATTGAATGGTCTTATGGTGACTCTTAAAGTAACAAATGGAAAAGTTGTATCATTAACGTTCTATTCATAAGATATGAATGAAGAGGGATCAGAAATGGTCTCTCTTTTTTCGCCCTGCTGCCAGATTGGGAAATAATTTCTACGGTATATACAGCGGTGGATTTGATCGGGGCATGTAAAAATTCCAGAGTTTATAAGTACCCCCCCTGGGTAGCAGTAGTAGTTGTTTTATGGCTAGTAAAAAGTACCCCCTCCCCTTTAAATATATTGTTAAAAAAATAACAATATATTCACATTTTGAAGCGTTGAGATAGCAGTATTTATAAGGGATTGCATGTACTTGCAAGTGTTTCAAGGTATCGACCATGATATCGTATAAATCCTTATTTTTAAAGGGTTTGTGTAGGAATAGATTGTTAAATAAATAACAAAAATTGTACAAAATTTCACTGCTAAAATTCCGTAAACCCTTATAAACATTGACTTTTTTCGATACGGTTCGACTTTATTTTGACTCTCTGAGAAGCCAGTAAATATAAGGATTTGAAAGGGGCGATTTTTATACTGTATCGCCTTTGATTTATCGTGGCTCTGTGTGGCTGATATATAATATTCCTGGGAAGCTTGATCCAGGCAGAGTATCAACATTAGGAATTGCAGTAATTATTTCTTTGTTGGCTTCTTTCTTTTGTAAAATGGACAACGAGAAGAATCTATACATATTTTGCTGTCAAGTTTGCAAGATTTTTTATCTACTATATAATTTTCACAGTTGATCCCAGTCTTCCAGTTTTTCGTGTTTTATAGAAGTTGCATCCACTATCAGGCACATGCAAAACACTTTTCCTACCATCATACATGCGAGGCTTCTTCTTTTGGTAAACGGAATTGCTTTTCACGGTTGGAACCTCCATTATGTATTTTTATAACAGGTATTAATATTCGTTGTTTTCTTTCAGATGTTCAAAACAGTAATGTGTTCCACCATAACAAGGGGCACCGCATCTCCAGCAAGTGCTGTATTTTTGAGGAGATATAGTATATCTATTTTTTTTTCTGGATCGATGGATTTTCATTTTGGTAAAAGCATATTTAGGAGAAGTTGTTAATGTTCTTCCAACCGGTGAAGATGTATTGTTGCTTACGCTGTTATTCTTCTTTTTGTGCCTTTTTTTGCTTGGAGACAAATTTGGTTTAGGGGCAACGTTTGGCACAATTTTAGCATTCGGGTGACGTTCAAAAATATTAGAGCTTTTATGCGTAATAGCTGAAGGCTTAATACGAGCTAACTTTTTGGCCGTTTCAAGTTGTACTATGGGTTTCGTTGGATCAATTTTTTTTAGGTGTTCGACATTTGGACATTTCTTTTTACGCTTAATAATTGTTATTGGTTTATTTTCTTTTGCTTTAGATACAAGTGTAGTGTTGGAGCCTTCGCAGTAGGCAATATTTTCACCCTTTTTTGGGAACTGTTCAAATTTTAAAGAACACACAAAACAATTTTGATTGTATTTATGACAAAATCTTGTACTTTCTGTAAGCTGCTCGCAGGTAATACGATATTCTCGAAAAAAGCGTTTGGTTTCGCCATTTATATTTTGCTCAAATATTTTGGAGATTGTTATTTCGCCCATATAAGATGCTCCTTTTCATTAATAACGTTACCACAATCTATTTTCCTCAAGTATAACACCACCATCCCCAAAATACCATAAAAATTTATGAAAAACATCCAATATAAGACCAAACTGTACCATGTATTTGTTGACTTTCCCATACCATAAGCGTATAATTTTGCTTATATAAATCAAGCAAAAACCGAATATCAGGCAAAGTAGTCGAAAGGCTACGGCGCAAAGCTATAGGGCCTGTAAAATGGTAGCCAGTTGCAATTGAACGTGAAAAGCATTACTTGCCTGAAGTGTATTCCGGTGAGTAGTGCTTTTATTTTTAGGAGGAAAAGAAGTATGAGGAAGAAAAGGATTTTAGCAGTATTGTTATCATCTGCAATAGTATTTTCCGGAATGTCTGGTAATGTATTTGCAGCGGAAGAGATTGTGCAGGAAGATGGATTCTCTGATGGGGAAGAGATTACAGAAGATGTAACTGAAGAATCTGTTGAAGACGTGAAAGAATCTGTACCGGAAATAGATCAAGGCTCAGAGGATTTTGTAGGATTTTCAGATGGTGAGAGTGAAGATTTTGTTAATGAAGAAGAGATAGAAGATGAAACTGATCCAGAAACTCAGGTATTTGTTGATGACAAGAATACTGTGACTGAAGATACCGATCAAAGTAATATTAAATGGAAAATTGTTGATTCTAATGAGGATGGAATGGATGATACATTAGTTATTAGCGGCAATGGTGATATGGAAAATTATAATGGGGCGAAATATACGCCATGGTTTCCATATGCTAATAATATTTCAAGTGTAATAATCGAAAATGGTGTGACAAGTGTTGGAATGTGTTCTTTTGAAGATTTTAAAAATCTAGAGAATGTTAGTTTTGGAAATTCTATAAAGCTAATAGGACAGAGTGCTTTTGAAAATTGTGTTAACATTAAGAAAGTTACGATTCCAGATGGAGTGATAAAAATAAATGGATTTGCCTTTGAAGGTTGTAGTTCTTTGGAAAAGATTGCTATTCCAGATACTATAACAGACATCGGGATGCGAGCTTTTTATAATTGTAAGAAATTAACATATGTTAAAATGTCAAAAAATCTTGTTAATTTAGGAGAAAGAGCGTTTTATAATTGCACTGGATTGAAAAATATTTATCTTCCATTGACACTGGAAAAAATTGGTAAAAGGTGCTTTTTCCGTTACATATCAAATACAGAGGAGATATATATTGACGCAATTCATTATGAAGGAACGTTAGTTGATTGGAAAAAAATTAATGGATTCAATGATTCTGATAGATGGGGATCATTAACAGAAGAGGTTCACTATGTAGCACATCACATAACTAAACCAGCAACTTGTTTAAAATCAGGGTTTGAAGAGTATTGGAGTTGCAATTCTTGTGGTGGAAAAGCATATACTGATGAAATGTGTACTCAAAAATTAGACAGTATTCCGGTAATACCTGCACTGGGACATGATTTAGATAGTGGCATAATAACACTGGAGCCAACTTGCATTTCTGAAGGAGTTGCGACATATTCGTGCCAAAGAGAAGGGTGTGACTATACAGAAACAAAATCTGTGCCAAAATCACAGAATCATGTATACAACCAGCCAACATATGAATGGAGTAAGGATAATTCTCAATGTACTGCAAAAGAAGTGTGTTCTTTGTGCGGAAATGAAAACACTGAAGTTGCAAAATCAAAAATAAATATTATTGAAGAAGCAACTTGTTCAGAGAATGGAAAAGCGCAATATATTGTTGAGTTTAAAAATACAGATTTTAAAACAAAAAATAAAACAGATATTATTCCAATGTTAGAGCATAATAATATTGAAGTAAAGTATAGAAAAGAAGCAACTTGTGATGAAGAAGGATATACTGGCGATACCTATTGTAAAGATTGTGGAAAATATTTAAGCTCTGGAGATATTATTGACGCTTTAGGACACAAATGGAATAATGGTGTAATAAAAACGAAAGCAACTTGCACAGATAGTGGAGAAAAAATTTATACATGTTTTAGATGTAATAATATTAAAAGCGAAGAAATTCCAGCATTGGGTCATTCTTGGAATGGTGGAATAATAACAAAAGAAGCAACTTGTACCGAAGATGGAGAAAGAACATATACTTGTGCAAGATGTAACGATAATAAAGTAGAAGAAATACCAGCAACAGGACACAAAATTGTAATTGATAAAATGGTTTCTGCAACTTGTACGAAGCCAGGAAAGATAGAAGGAAGCCACTGTTCAGTATGTGAAGAAGTATTAGTAGAACAGAAAACAATACCAGCAACAGGACACTCATGGAGCGAGTGGCAAGTTGTACGTGAAGCAACGGTGACAAATGCAGGTGAAAAACAGCGTACTTGTACAAAATGTGGTGAGCTTGAAAAACAGAGTATTGCAAAAATAATTCCAGCAAGTACACCTACACCAGCTCCAACAAAGGCACCACAGCCAACAGTTGCATCACAGCCAACAAATACTCCAGCTCCAACTGTAGCACCAACAAAACCATCAACCATAACAGTTACGAAGGGTAAAACAACATCAGTTAAATCAGATTCATCTTGGAAGAACGTAAAATACTCTACATCCAATAAAAAAGTAGCAACAGTAGATAAAAAGGGTAAAGTAAAAGCGGTAGCTGCTGGAACTGTTAAGATTACTGTTAAGTCAGGATCTCAAAAAGCTGTCTATACAATTGTTGTACCGGGCACAACAGCTATCAAGGGTGTAAAATCTTCTGTATCAGTGAAAAAGGGCAAGAGTTATACTTTGAAACCGAAGCTGAGTTACACAGAAAAAGCAGATAAAGTTACCTATAAATCTTCAAACAAGAAGATTGCTACTGTTTCGAAAAAAGGTGTTATAAAAGGCAAGAAAAAAGGTACTGCAACAATTACAATCAAGTCTGGTAAAATAACCAAGAAGTGCAAAGTAAAAGTTAAGTAATGTATGGAGGAAAAACGCATGGAAAAGAAGCAAGGATTTCTGAAGAAGTTTTTGGTGGTAATGATCGCAGTATTCTCATTGACTTTATTATCACCAGAAGTAGCAACACAGTTAGGAACAATGCAAACAGTACAGGCTGCAGTAAAAATTAGTTCCAAGTCTTTGATAATGGTAAAAGGTCAGAAAAAGACTTTGAAATTAAAAGGGACAAAGAAAAAAGCAAAATGGAGCAGTAGTAAAAAATCTGTGGCAACTGTATCTTCTAAGGGTGTGGTTGTTGGCAAGAAAAAAGGTATAACAGTGATTACTGCAAAGGTTGGAAGTAAAAAGTACACTTGCAAAGTCACTGTTGAAACGCCAAAGCTCAATAAAAAGTCTGTTACAATAAATGTGGGTAAGACATACCAGCTGCAATTGACAGGAACTAGACAAAAGATAAGTTGGTCAAGTAATAATCAAAATATTGTAACAGTTTCTAATAGTGGCGTAGTATTAGGTAAAAAGGCAGGAAAGGCAACAATTTCTGCTAAAATTGGGGGAAAGGTATATTGTTGTACAATTACAGTAAAAAGCAATCCAACTGTAAATATAAATTTGGGAGAATTAACTGGAAGAATAGAAAATGTCAAAAGAAAACCTGACTATCAGGCTGAGGTAATTTTAATACCACTTAATGGTTCTGCTAAAGAATTGTATTTGACTGATACATGGGATTGGGCTGTTGCAGATTTAGGAGAATATAATAAATATAACATATATGCAGGAGATGTATATGTAGCAGGAACTTATACAATAAAAAATATTAATCCTGGTAAATATGTATGCTTAATTAAGTCAGATTATTATGATGGAAATAATGATACTGAAGATCCAGATCTATTCGACAGTTTTTTTGAAGAATGTTTATCTAAACAAAACATTAATTATTTACGCGAATATGTAAGCGGTTATGTATATAACATTTATCCTGAAATAGTAATTAATCCAAATAAAACAACAAAATTGGATGAGTATTTCTGGTATTATGATGCAATTCAGGATGATGACGATTTAGATGATGATGATTTGGATTATGATATAGATAATAAGTATGACTAAAAATATTAATTATATTCTATAAGAGATTGTTTATATCTAAAAGGGATGTAACCTCACACCGAGGCTGCATCCCTATTTTTTCGCTTCCAGAATCACCATAAAATTCGACTTTTATCTGCTTCGGATTCTGCTGCTATTTTTGTGCATAAAGAAATCCCCAGACTGCCTATATCTGGGGAAATCCGTGTTGTTACTCCTATACCGGTACGGAAAGGAGGTGTTCCGTTTGGATTTATTCTTTCATTCCTTTATAAGAATAGCACATACAGTTCTAAGAATCAATATAAGAAATGACGTTCCTAGTCCGTTATATCGTATCGGGCTATTTTTCCAGTCAGTGTGCAATTAAACCACATTCACCCCTTACGACAAAAACGAAACGGCGCAAAGATTAAAAGTACCCCCACCCTACCCATACCATACTAAAATACTAGGATATATCAGCAGCAACGCACACAAGCCCGATAGACCACACAATCAAAGAACCACACACAACCAACAACATATATCAGAAAAAAGTGTTCTGCATAGCTTCCAGACTGACAACCACAGAAAAAGACATTCCCACAGCCTACCCAGATATAACCGACTGTACAATATCAGCCCAGATCACCCCAAACCAGACAATCATACATTCCACAACAGACAAGAACCATATACCGTTATCATGTCAGAGCGGATCACAGCACAAGTCCCAGAGTCCAACATACTCAATCAATCCACCCATAGAACCACATCCACCCACACACCATACAGCCTGACCACATTCCCATTTTAGGAATCTGCGTCAATCTGGTATAACATTCTGCATTACTCAGCAATAAGCCCTACAATCAAATAAGATTATCCTCATGGCAGAATACCACACATCAAATTATCATATCGCACCACAGCCCCTTTTTCATTCACTAGGATTTTCCCAGTGTGTAGTATTTTCAGACCTGACATAACAATTCGTTCTATCAGCTCACATTACCAGACACAGCCCACACCAGGTACACGGAGCACCACACACCAGATCACAGCTCGACACAATAAAAAGCCCATAGGACAATATAAGCCTATGGACTGTATAACTCATGGATCATTACAGATAATACCATGTCATTGTATTGTATATCTCTTGTTACGGTCTGCACCATATCAACAGTTTATCCCTTAGTATCACACTACATTCACGGCAGATACCACAATCATTTTCAATCCGACACAGCGCAAGCATAACAGACCAGAGCCGAACCATAGCCAACAGAACCGGAAGCCATAGCAGAAGCGCACACCATAACAGAACCATATACCGGAAACCATAACGCAAAAAAAGAAGCGGTATGTTTCAACCGCCCCTTTATCATTTTATGCCTAATATGTAGTTGACTGCTTTCTCTGCTTTGCTTGAAGCAGATACAATAAACTTGTTATCGTTCCTGAGAACCTGAAGCCAACTTTCAATGTAGGATGCACTATTTTGAAATGTTCCTTCTGTTTCAATTCCCAGATGATTAAGGATGGAAGCTGAACCAATTTCTGCTACTAATTCCTCTTTGCTGTATGTCTCAGAACCAAATGAAGCAAGGTTACTTGTTTCAAGTCTGTTTAATCTGTTCTTACTGCCCGAGCTATGCACTAATTCATGGAAAGTTGTGCTGTAATATTCCGATATGTTGCTATACTGTTCTTTAAGCGGTACAACCACTGTGTCAATTAATGGCGCGTAATATGCTTTATTGCTTTTGCATTCGTTGAAAACAAGTTGTTCACGTTCTACATAATCTTTTATAATTCTGTCGGCTTCCTCTATAGGTTCAACTTCTGTATTGAGTTTTTCTTTCAGTGGTTCTACGCCTTCAACTTGTGATATATGGAATACATTGTAATATCTGAGAAGTGGGAGCTTCTTCTTTTCAATCTCGCCTTTATCGTTTTTCTCTTCTACATCAATGATCTTCCAGAAGACTACTATTTCAGATTTAGCACCTTTTTTGATGTGACCGCCTAAATCTTTCCATTGATGAAAACTTGCGTACTCGCCAGGTTTTTCCAATATAGCTTGGTTGATAAGGCTGTAAGGCTTTTTGCTAACTCTATTGAATGCACCAGACCGGACACCAGTCCAAGGCTTCTGCCATGGGATTGTTCCCTGTTCTAACTGTTTAATGATTCTTTCTGTTACCATTTCGTATACGTTTAAGCTTGCCATATGCTTTGACCTCCTATTGTGTTGTGCTTTATTTCCTTTGTTGAGGTCAATTATATAACACGATATCGGTATATGCAAGACGGAATATTGCATAAAAATAACACGATATCGTATAACGAAAATTGTATAAAAAGTATAACGATATCGTGTTTTATAATTTGCATCTATATATAGTTAATTATCGAGCTTATCTAATACAGCTTTTACAACAAAGCCGTTTACAGAATCACCTGTTTCTTTGATCCGTTCTTTAGTTCCTTTTGGAAATCTTACAAGGACTTTATCATAATTTTCTTTTTCCCATTTTTCTGTTGCACGAATATGTGCCTCTGTGACCTTTTTCTTTTCTTCCATATAATCACCACCTTTTATATGTTTATATGCAATTCTCTATATAACACGATATCATATTTTTACAAAAATGTCAAATATAGCGATATCGGTATACAAAGTCAACAAAAGCATATAACGATATCGGTATAAAACTTGTGAAATATTCCGACTTGAAATAACACGATATCGTGTTATACTAGAGCCATAAACAAAACAGCAACACACAAACGAAGAACACAGCGAAGGGTGAAAACGAAGTAGCACATGCACACCGGAGACACCCACATAATACCGGAAAGAGATAAGCAAAGACACAGGAGTTGTCGAGATTGGTTTAAAGCTTACCGGAGCTGAGTTTTTCCAATAAGAATAAGAATCAGGGAGGATAAAGAACAATATGTGTACAACAATGAACGAATTAGAAAAAGTCGTAGCAGATTACAGATCACTTAAAGCAATGAAAGAAGAGCTTGACGCACAGCTAAAGGATGCAGAGCGCGAAATGATCTCCTACTTAGACAATAACAACAAACTTTCAGAATCCGGTAAAGATTTCACTATAAAGGTTTCAACTTGCGAGCGCCGAACACTTGACAGCAAACAGCTTGAAGCTGATCTCGGATCACTGGCAGATTACCAGAGAGTAAGCCAGTACAGAAGACTATACGTGAGATAAATTCCTTATCCTTGCGGTGGAGGTCAACCGCAGAAAGGTGAGAACATGAAACTTCAGGATTTAACATTTGAAAGAATTGAACACTATGATCCTTTAAATTCAAGAGCTAAAAAGAACGGTACCGTCTCAGAGTGGGTCGCAAGAAATGATTGGGGTAATGCTGTAGCTTTTGGAAACACTAAAGCAGAATGTTTGCAGGATGCTCGTAGATACATAGCACTTCAGAATAGTTAATCATCAAAGTGGTCACAGCCACTATAAACAGGGCTTTAAGCTGTGAGCGTTGACCGTCAGAAATGGCGGTCAGATAGCCAAACATAAGGAGGAACAACAACATGAAAGAAACAAAATATATCAGCTACGAGGAACCGATAAACGGCAGGAGCTTTACGTACAAGCAGATGCAAGAAGTATACCGTGATCTGGCTAACAAAGAAGAATATCCAGATTTTGACTGTTGGTTTACAGACATGTTGAAATCGGGAGTGTTTGAAACAATTTAATGGGTAACAAGGGGCTGTCAATCGGCAGTCCCGACTAAATAAAACACCATTCAGGAGGATTAAGAACCATGATGTATTGTGAATTTATCAACATTTCCGAATACGAAGAAAACTATATTACCTTCACAGAGTATCACGATTATATTGAGCCTATTTACATGGATGCAGATATGTCCAAACAGGACTTTGTAGCATTACTGAAGGAGACTATACACCAGATGGTTGAGCCAGTAGTCCAGCGAGCTATTCATAACGTTCCATTACCGGATAAGTTAGCAATCGCATTCAGTGACGAAGAGCCGGTTGAGCTTCTGGATCACATTGCAAAGATTGACTTTGAGGCACGAAAACTTGTTTATCAGTATTTGAAGCTGATGTTGACAATCTAACATTAAATAGCTGACCTATCGGCTGATCGGGGAGAAAGGTGTAGCCCATGAGGGACGCAATAAAGACCTTGTATGAACACTGGATAAACGTACATACAACCACACCAGCAGAGCAGTCAGCTTTTGAAGCAATCAATAAAGCTGCTAAAGGTCAAGCAGAACATGATCCGCTGTACACAGCTATTGTGGATTATTCAGAAGTAATCCAGTATGAAGCTTTCAAAGAGGGTGTTCTTACAGCCTTGAGCTTATTACATCCATTACCAGAAGAGGAGGACATATAAATATGAAGGAATACGGTTTATCAGACGAAGAACTGAAAGCACTTGGAGAAAAAACAGTAGCGAGCGGAAAAAATCTATTGTTGGGTGGAAAGTCAGAGCCTAAGCAAGAACCGCAAGAAATGTGGGATGGAGATTTTGATTTCTTGATGGACTTCTGGTTTTAGAAAGGGGGCAGAACAATGTCAGACTTAGGAAATAAAGTAATGGAATCCATGTTTGATGCCTGGTGTGATGATGAATGCAAAGAGTTCACACCGGACCATAACGATTACGGTCATAGCTTACAAGAAGTTGTTGATTATATAAGCGAACTAACCGGAGCTTCCAGAGAGCAGAAATACCGCATTGAACATGAGCTTGAAGATCTTGTAAATCGGACAGAGAAGAACACTTTTGCAGATGGCTTTTACATAGCTATGGCGGTAGCAACAGGAAAATTATTTTAATAGCGAGGTGGTAGATATGACGCAGAATGTAAATATTGCAGTAAAAACAGAGTCAGGACAGGTAAAGAAGATAAGCCATGGTGTGATCTTCCAGCCTGAGACACAGTTTAAGGGTGGATCTGTTAAATGGTTTGATGATTCTAAGCTTATTAAGCCAGAATACAGAAAATAGAACAGTCGTTTGAGCGACTATAAATAGGACTTTAGGCTCAAAGCGTTCCCATCTACATAAGGTGGGAGGTAGTCGGCTAATACATAAGTAGGAGGGAATTAAAGATGGAAGCGGTAAGAGAACCCGAAGTAATCCGGTTATACAGAGAAGATGAAGTTGTTGAGCTTGTTGCAAATTATCTTCTGTCAAATAAGAAGCATGAGCAAGAGAGACAGCGTAAACAGAAAGTAAAGCAGATTGTAAGCAGACAACGTAAACGTCAGCTATTAAGGGAATTGTTGATCTCATTTCTGAAGCAGATCATAGCTATTGTTTTTATTGCACTGTTTCCGTGGGTTATCTGCAAAGTAACCGGCGATTCAGAATATTACAATATGTATTTGATGGCTGCGCCGATTGCGCTAGGAATGATTTATCAGTTAATCAAGGGAAGTTGGAGGTAATAAGGCAAAATGAGAAGATTACATTGTGTATTTCAGGACGGATTGATTCTTGGAATCTGGATGTGTCCTGATGAAAGATTCTATTACCATATTGCAGAGGCAGACGCAACAGAACCACTCACAAAAGAAGAGATATGGGAAATGCTTGATTATGCAGTGGCATTCCACAAGGGAACTGGTACAGTCAACTATTTCTGGGATATGATGGCAGAATTGGTTAAGCCTGAAGATTTACAGATATTAAAGGAACGAGCAGAAGCAATTGTTGAAGGGGGAGCAGACAAATGATAGTTATTACAAATGGAACAGAGTACATATATTTAGACGAAGAGCACCAGATCCAGAAGACAACAGATATAAGTAAAGCAAAGACATTTACATTCAAGGGATGCAGTATTTTCATAAGGGAAAACGTCAAGGCAACCAAGGGCTTTTATGCCTATGACACGGAAACACAGCGTATCTGTTACAGACGAAAGAAGAAAAAGTGTTTCCCAAAGACCACAAGAATGATGATTTACAATCAGGCAGACGGACGTTGTGTATTATGCGGAAGAAAAATCAAATATGAAGATATGACTATAGACCATATCAGACCTACGTCATTGGGTGGATCAGATTCAGTGGAAAATCTTCAGTGCACATGTCGAACATGCAACACCTTCAAAGACAAGATGCTCCCGGACACATTCTTTGATCGGATCAACGAAATCTATCTGTATCAGATGCAGAGAAAGTATGGCAAGAAACTTAAATGGAAACTGGCGAATAAATTAATTAAGAGTATGGCACGGTAGGAGGACAAGACAATGTGGACGAGAGAGATTTTAGATTATATAGAATACAATAAATGGAAAGATGAAATGGTTCCCGAGCGGCTGAAGTGTTTCTTCACGACATGGACACATGAGTATATGATCGAGAAAGACGATAAATCATGCAGGAATCTGTTACAGAGAATTTATGAAAATGCTGAGGTAGCAGGATTTATGGACTACGAGGAATTTAAGACATACATGCTTCAGTTCGTGAAGTAGGGCTATACAGGGGGAGTCGTGTTTCGCGACACCCCTATTGAGCTAATGGTCAGGTAGCAGGACATAATAAAGAAGAGAGTACACAATGAGTGGAAAATTGGATAGAAAGACAGAAACACGATTTAAGACGTATTTGGAAGCAAACCATTATATAAAAAATAAGTCAATAAAAGGAAATGGAGATCGCTGTAAATATACATCAACCTTAACCGGATATCATGTAGCGGTAATGCGTAAGCAGAATATAATGATTACAAAAAGGCTAATAAGGGAGGTACGGCAGGATTTAGAGCGGAATGGTTACGAGTGTATTCCGTATTAGATCGGCTGCTGCCTAGGCGAAATCCATTGTATTACTAGGGAAAATCGGCTATAATGGGAGTTGAATAAGATAAATAACAGAGGACATATTGAATTACATTTTTCAGACAAATTTTCATTATCAGAACAGGAAAATTCCATTTTAGCACAGAATATAACAAGCGAAGTTGTATACTGTGGTATGAAAATGGAGCAGAGAGCTGTTACATTACTACAGGTTCAAACAATCTTAAATGGAACCAATGTACCAGAGGTGAGAATTAATGATCTTGAAGCAATTTTGAATATGAGGGACGCATGGAAGTATTTACTCAGTACAGTAAATGAACCTGTTATTTTTGAATATTGGTGCAAGCTCAATGAATATATAGCAAGAAATGAAGCCCTGGAATGGGGGAAGTTGCGCACCGGATCAGTAGGTATCTCGGATACAGACTATGAGCCACCAGTCCCAGATAAAGACAAGACAGTAGCAGAGCTGGAAGCAATATTAACAGATGAAGACGCTTCAACTACAGATAAGGCATTAGCAGCTTTTGCATGGGGTGCAAGAGGTCAGTTCTTCTGGGATGGTAATAAGCGTACAAGCTTAATGCTTGCAAATAAGATTTTGATCCTGGGCGGTGCTGGAATAATGACTATCACGGATAAGTATATGGAGCAATTCAACGGATTACTTCTTGATTTCTATAACACAGGGGAAAGCGAAAATCTGAAAAAGTCCTTGTATGACAATGCGATTCAAGGGATAACTGTATAAAGTAAAAGAGGGAGGACTTGCTATGGGATTGTTTGGTGGAAAAGATGATAATAAGGTTGGAATAACGCTGTCAACAGAACCGTTACCTCAAACGGCACAAGTTAAACAAGACAATAGCGTAGAAGATCAGAAATATGAATCTCTGAAAAGTCAGTGGGAGCAGATTCCAGGAATTTTAGTATACACAGAAGGAACGGCATTTTCAAAAACGCGAGAGTGTAAATTCTCAATCCAAAATGGAGAATATATTATTACTGAGTCTTTGGATGGAAAATATATGTATCAGGAAATTCCATCAGTATTGAGACAGATACGTTTAGGTAAAGAGTATAGTTATAAACTGTATAATGAAATTCCACAGATTACAAAGTCAGATGATTATGTTGGAGAATTGTCCAAAAGGGTAGATGGAATCAAAATTTGTCTGCTTAAAAATGGAGCAAGTCAACCTGAGATTATCATTAATATAAAAAAACTTGAGCAGGATTTCTCACCAGTGCAGGAAATTTTTCAGCACATACATATTAGAAATTTTTATAATGTTATTGACATTCCAAAAGAAAATTTTAATGTTAGGGTAATGAATGGAGCCGGATATTTCTCTAATAATAATTTTATTATGATGCGGAAAAATAATTCTCTTATATGGGTTAGGGTATCAAATTCTGGTTGGGATGGACGCTATGTGACAATGGTAGAATTGGAAGTTGGAGATATTCTTTATTATAAGTCCGAAGGTGCATTAAGATATGAACAGCAACTTTCTGGGGGCGGTGGAATGGGCATTAACTATGGAAGTGCAGTAATTGGTGGCTTATTATTCGGTCAAGCAGGAGCTATGATTGGAAGCAGGAGAAAAGAAGAAGTGAAGGAAATTGAGTCAAGAACGATTGCACATGATACCAGAGTTATATCCGTAGCATTTAGAAAAAATGGTAGAATATATCAGGTTGGTTTTGATATAAATTCAGAGCTGGCGTTTGACTGGTTGATTCCTGAGAAACAGTATGATTATGTGATCCAGAAGCGAAGAGAACAATATGAAAAAGCAAACCAATAATCTTTTAAAGCATACCATTGCTGATTTATACCGTGATACAACAGAAGTGGAACGAGTGGAGTTGATTGACGGACAGTATTACAATATACCTATGGTGAATACCTTGCATCAACAACTTATGTCTGAAATCAGTAGCCAGATACACAGCTACATCCATGATAGAGGACTACCGGATCAGATATATTATGGACGCTTTGGCGTGTTCTTTGATGATTACAATATGGTAGAACCAGATATTTCTGTTATCCGGGATAAGGCTAAGTTATCAGATCGTGGCTGTGAGGGTGCGCCAGATTGGATTATTGAGATAGTAATGCCTGGTGATCCGCTGCATGATTATGTTACAAAGCTGGAAAAGTATTTTGTTGAAGGTGTCCAGGAGTATTGGATTGTGGACGGAGAAAAGCAGAAAGTAACTGTATATTGCTTTGAACAGGACATATATGCAGAGAGTCATACATTTAATGAGTCAATAAAATCATATCTGTATAAGGACTTGGCTGTGAATTTTTCAATAATGGATTTGAGGTTATAAAAAGAGGGCTGCCGGGATGATCGGTAGCCCATAGTGGGTAAATGTAAATATTAAACAGGATCGTTTATTTTGGAGACATTTTCTAAGACTTCTTTAGCAGAATTGTATAAATCTTTAGGAATATATTTCTCAACATTAGGGAGTGCTAATTCCTCTTGTCTGTCGGATAGCCAATAATAGCATATAGTAATTAGATGGCTAAAAGCTCTTCCGGTGTTGATTTCTGGGAGGTATGGTATGCCATCACCAAGTGTATGAGGTTGAATTTCATTGATTAGATAGACAACAGAAGAATAAAACAAATTGCGGAGACTTTCTAAGTTAGGATCTTGCATATCTTTTAAGTTTGAGATAACTCCTAAAATTGATTTTAAATTATCCAAAGCAATTTTTCCTGTTTTTTTATTTCTTTCTATTTGTTTTTTCTCTTCGTCCAAATAAACAGCAACAGTTTCAAGACTGTTATTTTTTACTACTAAATCGTTGAATTTTGCAGCAAGTTGGAGTAAATCACTGAGAACAGAATTAAATTCTTCTGGGTGCATAATACTTGTACAATATGTTGGCAAATATAAGGTAGAAAAAGCAAGTTCAGGATTGACAACGATAGAGCGCTGAAAATGCAAAAGAGAAGTTAGTATTGCCTGTTGATGATGTGTATTTGCCCAATTAAATTGTTGGGTAATTCGATTTCGTATATCCTTCAGTAAGTCATCTAATTCTGATTCCAGATATAAAAAGTCCAACATATCTTCATATTGATCTTCAATATCAATTAGTTCATACCAATTTTTTATTTTTCCAGCAATAGGTTGATTGATAATTCTTTCCACATAGTCAAGTATATTTTCCTCGTCATCATCATCTAACAGAATTTTGTAAATAGAAATTAAATCCTCTTTGCTAATCTTTTTAGTTTTACCACTTTCAATATTGGCAAGCCAATACTTAGAATGTCCACTTTCTTCAGAGAGATCAGAAGCTGTATATTCGATTTCTTTTCGTTCTTCTATAATATTATTGCGTAACTGGTCAGTAATAGTAATTTTTTCTGTAGCCATGTTATCCCTCCATTCAATATTTAATATTACAATAGAAGTACAAGAAAGTCAATTAAATGTGTATTAGTATAAAAATTACTAAAATGTACAAAATACTATTGACATATCAGTTTGTACGTGATATGATGCTAACCATAGAAACAAAAAAAGATCAATGCACGCCAATGCACTGATCTTCACATGAAACGATACGCCAATACCGTTTCATATAATATGCACAGATCATCATAAATGAAGAATCCATACATAACCTTCGACAAGTTAAGTATAGTCTATTTTTCATTTCGTGACAATCCGAAACGTTTGTTCGGATATTCTGTCATATTACCCAATACATAAAAACCTATATTAGATAGGAAGAAACATAATCAAGAAACACAATCAAGCAACGCAATCAATATCGCACCATGACAACTTTATACCTGCATCTTTACCACAGCCCACAGGACTATTTTTATTTCTTTCAGTGAGACTGCTTTATTTTTTGCACCCTTTTTTAGGAAAACAGCAATGTGCATTTTACAGAATGTAATTCCTAAGAAATTGGAAGTAAGGAATGAACCAGATCACCATATTTTTTTACACAGTGGGTTACAGCTGAGATAAAGGTAGACAAAAACTTAATAGGGAGGAACTTTATGGAACTATCGAGATCAGATTTTCAAATCCTGAACGTGCTGAAAGAACACCAATGTACGAACTATCAGGAAAGCATGACACTACAGGAGATTATACCAGAGCTACCATTTTCCAGAGTGACCGCTTACAAGCGCCTGAAGAACCTTTGTGACATGGGATATACCGCAAAGGGCTGTCAGGCAGAGCAAGCCGACACTTATTACATCCTGGAAAAAGGCATTCGTGTAGCGGACATAAAAGACATAACAGAGTTGGAGTCGTGATATGTTGGTGTAATGTTTACGCAATGCCAAGATACATAAAAGTCAATATGAAGATATAGGAAGGATAGATTGTATATATGACAAATAAATTAAACAGATCAGATTACCTCATTCTGGACACACTACATGGTTCCAATATGACAGATCAATTTCATAGTATGACAATTGAAGAGATCATGGAAGAGACAGGAAATGTTCTTGGAGTTCGAATGACAGTATACCGCATGGTAACTAAGCTGGTGAAGCTTGGCTATCTTGAAAAAGGTGTTATGGACAACCATGCAAACACCTATTATTTAACAAATGATGGTCGCAAATTATTCAAGGAGGATAAAGCAGAATGAAGATCAGAGAGAATTGTTACATGTTAGGACTGGGAAGCACAGGCGGAAAAATCTACAAAGAATTTGTACAGCGTCATTACAAAGGTGCGGCGGCAAATGGCAGCGAACAGGATCACAAAGCCCTGGGAGATGTACCCAATAAATATATCTTACAAGGTTTTGACGGATTCGGTGGACACCGGGAAAGAGCTATGGATTGTCTGGCTGGAAACGAAGATTTCATCAAATTTGTTGAAGGAATCAAAGAAGACATTGTGTTTATTCTCTTTGCCGGAGGCGGTTCTACTGGATCAGGCTGTGCGCCAATTGTTGCAGAAATGCTCCTGGAAGAAAAAGACGAAGAGGGTAATCCGGTGAAGACCGTGTGTCCGGTGATTGCGTTACCTGCATCTGGTGAATCCTTGGCAAAACATAAGAACGCTTATGAGACAGTGCAGGAGCTTCAGGAAATAGAAGGTTTGGGAGCAACATTCTTCTTAAATAATGACAGCAACGAGAATTACGATTATATCAATAAGAATTTTGCAAGTATGCTGGATGAATTTCTTTCAAATGAGAGTTACGGCAGACAGAACAATTTTGATGAATCAGAGCGTCTGGAAATGTTGAAAGACAGCGGAGCAATGGTCCTGAGCGTAACAGGAGATGGAACAGATAGCAAGATCAAGCTTGAAAAGCTGACTAAGAGTGGAATCTTTGCACCAATCGAGGATAACTACATCTGTGAGAATATCGGTATCATTCATTCTAAAAATGATAAGTCAGATATTGACTCTGAGGATGTAATTGCAGAAGTAGGAAAGCCAGATAATGTATTTGAGGGCTTCAATGGCAGGAAGACAATCATTGCTGCAAGTGGCTTGGATTATCCGGTATCTCATGTAAAGAAGCTTGGCGAATTGGCTGTAAAAGCTAATGCGGAACGTATGAGAAATAAGAAAAGCACCAGAGCAAAGCTTGGTTCACTGGAATTACCGGAAGTAGATATAACAGAGCAGAAAGAAGAACCTACAAAGAAGAGAATGACAAAGTTGGAACTTCTGAAAAAGAGAAGAGGACAGTAAAGGTTAAGTACATCTTATGTTATGTCAGAGAAAAGTCATGTATCAATAGTGAGGATATGAAGTATATGGAAAAGCAGCGTAATGACTTAGCCGTGTTACAGAAGAATGGTTTAATCCATCTGATCGGCAAGTCTGAAAATAGAATACCAGAACCAAAATTTAAAGGTGGTACTGTACCATGGTTTGACGACACAAAATTACTGAAAACCAACCGAGCAGGAAAATCAGCCAGAGGTTACGAAGTAATCAGTAAATAACCGGATTCAGGCAGTGGATACAAAAAGCTGCTGCCTGATCCACCAAAAGATAAGGAGAATATGAGTATGGGATATTACGTTTTAGACGAAATTGAAAAAGGCGATTACAAATTTTCATTAGATACATTCCTGGGTGATCCAGCTGCAAATATTTGTTGCTGGGTGTACTACAAAGGTAAGCCGTTAAATATTGAGGGTACAAACGACCAGGTTCATAAAGTATTCCCACAAGATCATGGTAGCGTAAACAGGAGTCACTTGTATAACTTTATCAATAAATTTATCAAAGACGAAGCATACAGAAATCAGTATGTGGTAAAAGGACGAACCAGATAATTTTCTTAGAATAAATTAGAAGCAAAATGAGAAGTAACAAGTGAACAGAAGTAAGGCAGTAGAAAATTGGCCGTCAATGATAAAAAGGAGAAAACGGATATGAGTAATAAATTAGTGAAGAAAAGCAACCTTGGAGACCTTAGTTATAGTGATCTGGGACTGGATGTTAGCTTCCAGATCCTTGAAGCACCTTATCTTGAAGACGGCACAAAGATGCTTTTTAAGATTGATGATGTTGAAAATTTCTGTGCATATAACTTAAATGATTTTGCAGATTTTGGCAGCATTTTACTATTGAGACAAAATGACACATTCTTCTTTGCGTGTATTGATAAAGCAAAGAATGACATTGCTTATATCAATGAAAAGACGCATCCTCAAATGTACAAGGAAATTGGAGATATTGTATTTGAAATGGCAATGGACACATATGGACATTATTTCTCTGGAATTGTTGTTCTGGTAGAAGTTGAACCAAATACATATAAAATGATTGAGAAATAGAAGGAGAGCTAAGATATGCAGAGTATTGAAGAGAAAATTTATGAGGTGTTTTGGGACAAGAATATTGCCAGAATGATTAATAGGGCTGATCTTTTTTCTTTCTTGAAACAGTATGTTAATCCCGGGCTTTTAACCAGATCCAGCAAATCTGAGCTTGTACACGATCTGAAGGAATATATGACTACTGCTAATCTGGAATTTATTGCAGAACGAATGGAGAGTTTTGGCTTACCAATGGTGGACACTGTGAGCGTATTAGACACAACATCTTATGCGGTGAAGAAACTTGTAGACAATGATACATTGCGTATTGTTGGAACCTTTAAAGGTGGAAATCAGCGTATTCCATACAAATTATGCAGTGTCCTGGATATTCTGGATATTTCCCATGCCGGACTTTTGGAGAAGAAACAGCAGCCTGTTTTACCAGCAACAGACGAGAATATTGCCAGTGCCCTATACACTATAAATAAATCTGCAAAAGTGTCCAGAGATACAAAGAACCGTAGTTATTATAACAGGAAATTTCAGTGTTGCGGAGCTGCTAAGACAAGAATGCTCAATTTATATCATCTGAAGGATGCTGTGCTGAAAAAACTTCAGGAAGAAGACCGGGTGGAATATCTTGGAGTCAATCGACAGGTATTTGATTATGGACCAGACAGTTTCCTGCGTTTGTATCGTATTGGTGATTTTACATTTCATATTCCGTGCCAAAAGGATGAAGTAAACGAGTTGGAAATTTTAGATGAAGAAATTGACGGTGAAATCAGTGCTGAGAAGACAAGAAATGTAGATATAAATTTTAGACAGGCAATGTTGCTGTTGGAAAATTACAGTGGAGTAAAAGCAGCAGGTACATACAATAAGAAACCTGAGTTTTATTAGAATGACTTTCTGTACAAATAAGAAGTATTACACGGCGGTAGACCTACCACAATCTACCGCCAGGAAGGAGAGTGTGCATGAAACCACCAAAAGAATACCTGAAGAATCTGAAGCACCATACGATCACAGAAAAGATGTTATCCGATTGCATTTACAGCATAAATAACAGAGCACTCAACAGTCGTGATAACGAATACAAGTATACACATTACATCCCTAATACATACGGCAACGCCAATAAGTACCACAAAAAGAAACTGGAATACTACCAGATGAAGAAAGTCCTGTTATCAATCCTGGAACCAGCTCATATCCAAAAGGGTGAAGTTCTGCAGCGAAAGCGTACATATGACTATGAGGAAGGTTACGAAGATATATTAAAATCTGGAAACTACGTCAACAACAGTGGCTTCTACGATCCAGACAGAAAGGAACACGTTGAGTTCGTGGTGCAGATGATTCCAGAGACAGTCTATTATTTGACATACACACTAAGTAACCGGACATTTCGTGTACCACTGGAAGAATCTGAGATTAAACAGTATCCAGATTTAGAAGTAGTAGATGTAGGACGGATAACGCCAGTATACGGAGATATTACCGCAGATATGTTATCGGTTCAATTTGTGGAGAAGATTCTGCTGCTGATAAAGAACAGAAACTACACGCTGATTTTTGAGAATAACACAGAGCAGGAAACAGAAGTAAAAGATGAACTGGCAGCAGAACCGGTTAGTGTTGAATGAAACGGCGGCCATGCTGGAAGAATAATTAAGAATGAGAGGAAAACAAACATGTATAAAGGACCAAAGACAACAATGTATATTGTACGTTCACTGAATATGGTGAACTGGCTGTGTAGCCATGGCTTCAAAATTTTAAAAGTGGAAGATTCTGAGAAAGATGAAAAATTGAAGGTGTTCTTTTTTGAAGAATCTCCGGCCTTACATCACACAATGATGATGTACCGAAAGGAAGTGTGATTGTATGGCAAACGGCAAAGCAGCAATTAGTCAGTATTTCTCAAACCTTATTGGAGAAGCGCTAAAACAGTATGATTGCTTTTATATAGATAAGTATGAAAGGCTGGATAAACAGAATATTTCTACAGAACATATAGATTCAGCTTTTCTTATATAAAGCAATTTAGAACGTTCTTTCCGGTGGTTTCAGATAATCCAATCACCGGAAGGAATTCTAAGAATAAATCAACAGTTAAATAAGAAGTAACATATGGAGGAAGATAAGAATGAAATCAAAATATTTTAAATCATTGGAGGAAATAATTCATGAACACAGAAGAAAGAACAATTACAATCGTAGACGATATCATGGGATCTGGCAAAAGCACCTGGGCGATCAATTACATTAATGACAATCCGGACAGGAAGTTCCTTTGTATTGTACCGCTCCTGTCAGAATGCGAGAGATTCAAGGATGGCACAGACATTGATATTGTTGATCCGGAGAAATGGGGTTCCAAATGGAAACATTTCAGATGGCTTGTAGAGAATGAAAAGAATATTGTCACAACGCATTCGCTCATTCAGAAGATGGACCTGGATATGCTGGAACTGCTGAAGAGTAAGGACTATGTTCTGATGATTGATGAATGCCTGGATGTACTTGATACCTATAAGATAACCAAGGATGATATGAAGATTATTTTTGAGCAGAAGCTTGTCTCTCTGGATGATAAGGGCTTTCTAATCTGGAATGATGACAAGAAGTATAAAGGTGTATTCGGAGACATCAAGCGCTTGTGCAGTTTCAAGTCACTTATGGGATTTAAGAAAGAAGACAGCGAAGAACTAGCAAGAATCATCATGTGGAATTTTCCAGTAGACTTCTTTAAGTGCTTTGAAGAGAGCTACATCTTTACATATCTGTGGGAAGGTAGCATTCAGAAGTCATACTTTGATATTCACGGCATTCATTACGAGAAGTATATGCTGGACTATGACAGAAAGTTGATTAAGCATAATAAAGAACTGGAATATGAGAAGCGTAGAAAAGTGGTTGATCTGATAAACATTTATGAGGGCAAATTTAACAAAATTGGTATGAAGATTGGAAAGACTAATCCTCTATCAAAGAACTGGTACGAAAGTAAGAGGAAAAGCAATCTGTTTATGCTGGAACAGTTAAAGGCAAATACAGAGAATTTCTTCAGAACAGTTTCTAAGACCAATTCAGAAGATAATATGTATACCGTGTTCAAGTCATATACCAAATATATTAAAGGTAAAGGGTATTCGAAAGGTTTTGTCCCATGTAATGCCAGAGGAACGAATGAGTTCAAGGACAAGAAAGCGCTGGCATATCTGGTAAACTTTTTTATGTCACCGGAGATTAGACAATTTGTTAATCATTATGATCTTATCTTTGATGAAGATATGTGTTCCTTATCAGCATTGTTACAATGGATGTGGAGAAGTCAGATTCGTAATGGTAAACCGATTGATATTTATATTCCAAGTGAGCGTATGAGAGAGCTATTAAATAATTGGATTCAAAATTGTTATGTCACTGAAAAGGCAGCATAAAATAAAAATGTGCAAAATGAGCATCAAAAACTGCACATTTTGATTTTTAAACCCTTTATTTTACTGAGATTCCGAGCCTCTTTTGTAAAGAATAAAGATGGAAAAATAATATATAGATAGAATATTCAAAAACATCAAAAATGTTAATATTGTTATAATTACATGATGAATCAACAAACAATCAATTTCGAACGAACCAGCTGTGAAGCGTTAGCGAACAGATGGTGAAGTGATGACAAGCATCTTTAGATGCGCGGCAGTAATCTGGTGGAACACCAGGCAAGTAAGATAAAAATCACTTAACTTATCTGTCGTTCCGACAGGGGCTGACGCATTCACTTCGCTAAAGCTACGTTCATTTGTCATCACTTCACAATTTTTCGCTAACGCTTCAAAATTGTTCGTTCTAATCAGATAATGTAATAATATTTATCGTTTGTGAGAAGAAAGATATATATAACACAATATGATCTGGATTGGTTGCCTGGTTCAAAAGGGTTCTCTGAAATGTAGATACCTACACCAGGTATACAAGATTAACTGTTGCAAGGAGTAACGAAACGTGACACCCATACATGTTGATTGCTTTGATAAGGGAGTCAATTCAGTGGACACCCATGTATTAATCTTCCAGGACGGATCAGGCGGTAGCAGCTGTTTCTATAGCAATGACTATTTTGCATGAAATCGAGGGTAAAACGGATGATGATTTTCCAGATTGACAATTTAGCATTGCTTGATATCTGGGTGAAATTATCTCTATATAGATGGAGATATGTGCTTACTGAGAGAGTAAGATTTTTGAGCTGTTGACAGAATCATGTTGGACTTTACTGTGCAATTTTCGCTGTGAGATTTTGCAGAATAAATGAAAAACTGAATAAGAAGAATTGTATGTAACTGGATGAATGATCTTTACTAGGAAATTCCCAGTGAAAAATAAACCACAAAAATTTAAGATCAAAGGAGAGTAACATTATGGCAAACAAAAACTTACAAGGAACAATCGAGTATTACATCAAGGGGCAGTACGGACTTATTAAAGGTGAAGACGGTAAAGAGTATTGCTTCGGTAGAAAGGCGGTAACTGCAAGAGCGAAACTTTTCAATGGTGATGTTGTGAGATTCACAGTAGATCAAAAGCACCATATTCTTGCTTCAAAGGTTACATCTTACGTAGCTGTAAGATCAAAAATCAGGAAAGCATTGGCAAACAAAGGATATAGCTTCCAGAGTGAAAAAGGCGGTAAGTGGAGCATCATTGTAAAGAATGGTGATCGGAAGATGGTTCTGGAAGAATACGGACATATGACTTTACCAGAAGTTGCAGAATGGGTGAAAAGTGCTAAGAAACTTACTACGGAGGATATTGATAAGATGTTTGTAAAGAATGATATGAAGAGCAATGTAAATAAAGAGAAGAGCAATGTGAAGAATGATGACTGTAAGATTGGTGGACACGTTGTACCGGATAATATGGCAAAGAATTTTGGTGCTGTTGAGGTAGATGGTGCTGTAGATGTGCCAGATCATACTTGGGATGAAGAGGCAGAAATGGAGAAGGACACAGATAGATTCCATGTCCTTGCTTGATGATTGACTAACCTTTTATTTGCTACATCAGCTTTTGGTATTGCTCGTCAATATGCTCTGAACTGATTTCTGGATCATCCTGTTCCAAAGTAGCATTCAGGCAGAGTTGATTGTATACAGCAATAGCTTTAAGCTGATCGGCAGGAAGGTTAAGTGCTTCTTCATCTGCGATTTCAATGAATCTCATATTTAGTTTTCCTCATCCATTATTTTGTGTTGATGCTTACACATATTATACGAATGAGACTCGTTGAAATCACACGAAAATTGAAAAAAGTTCGAATTTTTTTGAAAATAAATCATTTTTTTAATGAGAAGTGGTTTATAAGGATAGGACGAATAAGAGATAGAGCAGTAGTGTTGGTTACAATTCCGGTATCTACAAGATCCTCTAATTCAGGAATCATTTCTGTAAGGGCTTTGTAGTTTTGGAGAGTTTGAACAGTAAATCCCATTTCCGCTGCCAAGTCGGATTGGGATTTTGCCAAAACCGAATTATTCGGCTTTGCCTCTTGGTATTGATTTCCATGATCACCACCGTGTTCGATTCCATAAATCCGTTCCAGTTCTTTAATTCTTAGACCAACTTTTTTAGCACTACCACCTATATCTCCACGCTGGCGGATGTTGGTTTCGATTACTATTTATAAGGAGAAAATTTATATGAAAGAAAATGATAATAATTCACTTGCAGAAACATTGGTAAATTACGAAATGCTCATTGAAATGATTCCTGAGTTGGGAGAAGTTGTCTATACAGGTATGGTAACGTTGGATGCAGCAAAAGCGGTATTCCAGGAGTTATCAGAGGTAAACCAAATTGATTTTGTGGAATCTTTGGACTGTGTGAAGCGGATGTTGCAACAACGTGATAGTAGAATCAAAGAGATGGAGAATGATATAGCTGCAAAGACTGTTGTGGAAACTCCGGCTGATTATATTCCATTGCAGAAAGCTAACAGAGACATGGAACGTCAGAATGAATTTTTAGAAGCAAGGATCAGAAAATTGGATAAGGAAAACGGACAGTTGAAACGTCAGCTTGCAGAGCTTCAGAGAAAGCAAGATCCAGAACAGGAACGTTTGAAGAAGATCCATGAGGCTGTGCAGCTGTTCAGTGTAAAGACAGAAATCTATCTGAAGGACATGGACAAATATGCTTGGTTACTAGATGATTTGCAGAATATTCCGGAAGAGGATTTTAAAGAATATGTTAGATCAATTAAGGTTGTAAAGAGTTGGGCGGTTAGCATGGACCAGAAAGTTGACGGATTGATGGACAAAGTTGGGTGATCTGTGCCGGTGACACTCCGGGAGGATGAAATTTTTCCTCTTAGGGGTGTTTTGACCGGATTTTTCTAAAAATTGGCAAAATTCTCAAAATGGCAAATCGTAGAATGCAGGAAAAATAAGGGTTTTTCGGGGGGCGATTTTCCAATAAAACTAATATTTTATGGTGATGGTTTTGAGGAAAACTTATAGGTGCATATCGGGGATTTTTGTGCGGTAAGAAGCCCAGAGGAAAATGTCCCCTGGGCTATTGCTTTATCTTTAGACCGAATGCTTACTTGATATTCTAATCGTCTTGGATCACAGATAATATATAGGAAATCCTGCTGCCAAATATCTTCCGGTAATGGGGAACGAAAAAAGTATTACGCTGGCAGCAGGTTTTGACGTTAAAAGTTTTTGGACAGGCGAAAACATCAAGAATTATATGGGATTTAGATATATTGAATATCATTTGCATATAGAGGGAATTACTCTTTTGGGTAAAAAGATTAACGGTTAAGTAATTTTTTGAGTGGATAAATGCTGATATTTACTGTGTTTTCAGCGCTGGAACAATTTCTGCGTATAGGGGAAAATTAATATTTGGACATTATGAAATTTTGACAGGCGAAAAACGCAGTATTTTCAAGGCAGTACGGATTTTGAATATCGTCTGGTATATAGAGGGAATAAAAATGGTATTGAGTAAGAATGCAAAATTGGCGAATAAGCAAAAATCGACCTTTGATAAAGTCAATAAAAATAAGGTTTTTTCAAAGGTGCAACAATTACCACGTATAGAAGAGATTACCAAAATGAGTAAAAAACGGAGTCATTAGCAAATTTTAATGTCCAACAAACCCAGTAAACATAAGGCATTGTGAAATTAGAATAAATTCCACTTATAGGGGGAAATATCAAAACCTAGCATTATGGTGCAACAAGAACTTTTGGACAAATCATTGATTTTGCCAACGAATATAAGTGTTTACCGAAGGCCTAATAACTTCCCATATATGGAGAGAACGAAAATGTGATTCTTGCTTACTGCATTCGGCACTTTTTGACACGTGGCAACACCATATAAAATAAGGAATTGTAACACATTAAACAATTTCTCTACTATGGAAGGGATTACCAAAATAAGTAATCTGTAAGAAAACTAAATATTGAAAAGCTATTAAGAGCGTGCCGGTGATCTGGTGCGTTCTTTTATTATGCGAAAAATTATATTAACGAAAGGAGCAACATAATTATGAAGTTATTTGAAATTGTAAAAAAGTACCTCGAAACTAACGGTATTTCTATTCGTTATTTTTCTGACTGCATTGGTGTGAGTCCGAATGTAGGCGGTAAATGGCTACGTGGAGATATTAAGAAACTCCCGGCTGAGAAGATGGAAAAAATATATGCCTTCCTGAATGAAGAATACCATACAACGGTTGATGAAATGAAACTAACAGATAAGGAGAACAAGTAACATGAACAACAATTTTGAAATTAATGACTGGGTGAAAATCACCATGAAGAACAAATCAGTAATCTGCGGTCAGATTGCAGCATTTGGAAAAAAGCTTGTAGAAGGTGAAGAGCATGATTTCTACCAGGTACGTGTATTGGATGATCGTGAGACTACAGTATTTGATGTGCAGATGCAAGCTATTGAAAAGATGTACACGAATGTGGAATTGCAGGACTGGGTTATAGAAATTGCTGCTAAATATGGAATATATGTAGGTGATAATTTGGATCTGAGAAGAAAATTAGCAAATAGCGTGATTGGACTTGCCGGACACTGGGCTGAACTTTCTGAAGATGAGAAAAAAATATTCGGCTATTTTGCGGCTAATCCATCAATGGTTATGGCAATTATGGGAATGGCTAATACATATATGTCTTGCTATATGAGTACACAGGCTGATTTTATAGAATATGTAGAAAAACAAGCCGAAAAAGATAAAGCTGAACAGGACAAGGGTATAGCTGGTTTTATGGAAAAATACTATCCAAAAAGTGATAATTCCCCTTTGTCTGGGTATGGATTATCTGGTTATGGAGGAGAAACATCATGGCAACGTATAAATCACTAGAATCTCTGAAAGCTGCAATCCTTAAAGAAGTCCGTTCCGCTGTAGATGCAGCCGCGCAGGAATCCAAGAATGTTCTTCAGAAGAATGTGGATGAATTTTACTCTATTCCGGAAGGGCGTTATCACAGAATTGGAATGCTTCAGGCAGCGCCACAACTTGACTCTGTGTTTGAGACTAAGAATGGAGCTATGGCGCAGATTTCTATTAATACTGGTACACAGTACGATCCTGCTGGAAGAGACACGGAGACAATCTATGGTTATGCTGAGGCTGATGGTCTGATTGGTAAGGGATATTTCTGGGAAAGAAGCAAGGAAGAAATTCCGAAGATACTTGAAGAAGAAATTGAGAAGAGATTAGGGTAAGGAGTTTAAAATTCTATTATATTAGAAGACATTATTTCTATTTTAGGTTAATCTAAAAAATTCGTAGCTATTTTATATCATGTGGGAAGGTTCTCTTCCAACAAAAAATCAAAAAATAAATTTAGATCCTGGGACGCCGGGATTTAACTAAAATGAAAGGTAATTGGTAAATTCTAGAATAAAGTGATTACGTAATCCCCATAAGGTAATGGGAATTGAATAATAATAAATTATGTGAAAATAAAAAATGGGAGCTTGTAAATTTTTGTGAATTTGATAAGTATGCAGAAAAATCATATTGTGCTATTCATAATGTAGATTCATCAAAAAATCTTGGAGATATAACTAAAGTTGATGAAGAGAATTTATCTCCATTCAATATGATTTGTGGTGGAAGCCCTTGCCAGGATTTTAGTGTAGCTGGTAAACAAAAAGGATCTATATGGACTTGTAAGGATTGTAGTCATGAATATAATCCACTAACTGTCCATTGGTCCGAGCGTGATAAATGTCCTCATTGTGGAAGTACAAATCTTGAAAAAACTCGCTCATCACTTCTTGTGGAATATCTAAGAGTTATTCGATCAAACAAACCCAATTTTGGTATTTATGAAAATGTAAAAAACATTGTTGGTAAACAATTTAAAGAAACAACATTTAAGTTATTTACTGATGAATTAGAAGAATATGGTTATAACGTATACTGGAAAGTGCTCAACGCAAAGCATTATGGAATCCCTCAGAATAGAGAAAGAGTATATCTTATTTTTATTAAGAAAGAACTGGATAATGGGGAGTTTAAATTTCCAGTGCCATTTGACAATGGTACACGTTTAAAAGATATTCTCGAAAATAAAGTAGATGAAAAGTATTATATTTCAGAGGAAAAGGTTAAGAAATTTATAAAGAATATTCATACATACGAATCTAATACTTCTAATGAGCAGCATTTTATTGGAAATATAAATCGTCCAGATTTAGGAACAGGATATGCTGGTGGTGTATGGGACAAAAATAATATAAGTCATACATTAACAACAATGCAAGGTGGAGGTAGACAACCGCATATAATGACAGGAATTGTATCTAACTGTGGTGAAAAATTTGAAAAAGAAATTGATGTTGCAAACACATTACTTGCAAGAGATTATAAAGGTTTTGGAAATCAAGGTATGAATGCAGTTGTTGAAATTCCACAGGCAACTAAAAAAGGGTATATAGAATGCGAAGTAGGTGGTGTTGCAGATTTATCTTATCCGGATTCGAAAACAAGAAGAGGTAGAGTACAAGAGTGTGGAAATATATCACCTACAATTACTGCGACAGAAACTGGCGTATGTAAGATTGAATACGATGATAAAATTATTTGTGCAAGTCGAGGAAGAAATCCAGAAAATCCATCAGATTGCACTCCTGGAGCACCGACTGAACAGAGATTGGAATTTAACCATAATGGTTGTAAAAATACATTGACTTCTGTACAAAAAGACAATTATGTTTTTGAAACTAATAATATTAGAATTAGAAAATTAACACCAAGAGAATGTTTTAGGCTTATGGGATTTTCTGATAATGCGTTTAATACAGCAGAAGAGGTGGTTAGTAACACTCAGTTATATAAACAGGCAGGAAACTCTATTGTGGTAGATGTTTTATATTATATTTTTATTGAATTATATAAAGTTATGCCATATTTGTTTGATGATTTGAGATTAAGCAGTTTCTTTTCCGGCATTGGAGCTTTTGAATGTGCATTAGATAGATTGTATGAAAGTATTAA